>JAKOXJ010000019.1 GCA_029781075.1 bacterium
GCGTAGAATTTTAGAGCATTACCTCCAGTTGTAGTTTCTGGGTTGCCGAACATCACGCCAATCTTCATCCTAAGCTGGTTAATAAAGATAACTGTCGTATTAGATTTCGAGATTATAGCTGTTAATTTTCTCAAAGCTTGGGACATCAAGCGAGCTTGTAGACCCATCTGAGCATCACCCATATCACCCTCAATCTCTGCTCGTGGAACCAGCGCAGCAACACTGTCTACAACTACCAGATCAACCGCGTTAGATCTAACTAGGGTTTCACAGATCTCGAGAGCCTGCTCTCCTGTGTCTGGCTGAGAAACAAAGAGATTATCAGTATCAACACCAACCTTTCTGGCATAAGCCGGATCGAGCGCATGCTCTGCATCGATAAAAGCCGCTGTTCCACCAGATTTTTGAATCTCCGCAATAGCGTGAAGTGTTAAAGTCGTCTTACCAGAAGACTCCGGCCCATAAATCTCTATAATTCTACCTTTTGGATAACCGCCACCGAGGGCAAGATCCAAGCTCAGACTACCACTCGGGATTAGCTCAACTTCAACATGCTGATTATCACCAAGACGCATGATACTTCCAGAACCAAACTGCTTCTGGATCTGATCCATCGCCATATTCAAGGCCTGCAACTTATCACTATCCTTCTTCTCTCCCCTCACCACCGGGTCTTTACCTGAACTTTTAGCAGCCATATAGAAAATCTCCCCTCACTAGAATTTACTTATGTTTAAGTCTAGCAAGCATAAGAGTAATAATAATAGCACCAAAAACACATCAAAAAACTTCAAGATTGAGTTATTAGGAATAAATAGCTTAAACTTAACGTAAAGGTAGAAAAAAGAAAAAAAGATGGCTGTAGATAAAGAAAAAGATACAAAAGACTTAGATAAAGAAGCAGCTGGATCAGAGACCCTAGAAGAAACATCTACGCCATCAACATTGCGAGAAAAAATTGGGGGTATAGGAAGAGCAATGGCTAGGCATCTACCCGATGCAAGACCAGAGCCGACCAAAAAGTACGCAGAGCTCAGAAATTACGTAGGAGCTTGCGACGTATATAGTCCAGAAGAAGCTCAAGCAATGGCAGACACACTAAGAAAGAACAGGGAATACTCAGATAGAAAGGTAATGATCGGAGTCATGACTCACCCGCTTGTCCTTCGTGATGACCTCCCAGTACCTAAGGATGTCATAGATGGCGTAAGAGCAGAGTTTCCTTCTAGAGAAAAGATGGCAAGTGGCTTCATTGATGACCCAGATGTTTTTAATACAGTTCACTATGCAGACTTCTACGGAAAAGATGGCCCATGGAAGGGAGGAGAATGTCCCGACGTCTTTGAAAACCTAGAATTAATCGTTGAATATGGTGGTGAGAATCTGCATGCCATCCAGCTTGATCTAACCTGGCCGAAGCCAGAAGAGATTATAAGATTCCACTCTGCCCACCCCGATATAGCACTTGTCCTCCAAGTTGGTAAATTTGCCCTCGAAGAAGTTGGATATGATCCTCTTAAAATAGTTGAGCGTTTAACCGAATACAAAGACTCTGTCGACTATATATTACTTGACGGAAGTATAGGTAAGGGCAAGGGGATGAGACCAGAAGATCTCCTACCTATTCTAAGAACTATAGAAGATCAGCTACCGCATCTAGGCCTAGCAATTGCCGGTGGACTTGGTCCAGAGTCAATAGAGCTACTTGCCCCAATTGTAGCTGAGTTCCCCGGTATATCAATAGATGCTCAAGGCAACTTAAAACCAAAGGGCTCGCCAACAGACCCTCATGGCCACTTGATCGCAACGGAGCCGGCTGACCTTGGTAGAACAGAGGATTATATAGTTCAGAGCTGTAAGGTTCTAGATAAGCCAGGAGTTAGAAGAGCTGGAGTCCCCATCCCAGAAGAGGATTAAAAGGTTATTAAAGTTAGATAGTATGAAGAATAGCGACAACAATAGTAACATCGACATAAAAGATAAGCTAAATGATATCGAGCAAGTTTACTGCGAAAAATGTGATAACAAACCATGTACTTGCACAAAATCTGAACAGACTAACCAAAATGAAGAGATGTCGGATCATCATATAGAACAAAAAGAGGATTCAAAAGAGAGACCTCCAAAAATACGCTGGATCTAAGACTGTTTATAGAGTAATTTAGTTACCATTACCAAAACTACTAACTCTATAGCCGCCTTTTTCTGCGAGTCCTTGCTGCCCATCATCACATCTATCCTGCCATCTTTTAAACTTCCAAACTTATAGTTATAAAGTTCATCACTCCTAGCCATATACTGTATTCGATTTAAGAACGGGAAGTAGAAGCTCATTGCCCTTTCTCCAAACATCTCTTTCGACCACAAAGCTCCAACAGAGACCTTTATGTCTACTTCTTTTCTATCTTTTTCTCCTAGATAGGGGTTTATGTGTTTGTCTATAACATATTTTATAAAGAGATTAATAGAACCCTGAAAACCGACGTCGAATACTAAAATCCTGCTCTTATTAGTCACTATATGCTTAGTAATATATTCTTTTACCTTTTCTAGCATCTCTGAAAAATCAGGACTTACCTCGACCAGTATATCTAATAATCGAGAGAATTCATCATAGAACTTGTCAAAATTATCTGGAAAACGCCTATGTGCCTCATACAATGCTTCTAAAAAAACTATATAATACCCCCATTTATCTGGCTTGTGGCTAAGTAGTTTTCTACCGATTGCCACTTGATCACTAGATGTATCTCTGGAATCTAGTAGATCAAGTAGTTTATGCATTTCGTAAAATGATAGACAGTCTCTTAGCAGATAAACCACATGACTGCTATCATCATGCCTTATCTTGCCTACTATCTCAAAAGTCCTTACATAGAGCTTAACTATATCTTCTAGATGATCTATCCTACCTCCATTCCATCTCTCAAGCTCATCTATAGATACAGGGTTGTTATTTAACGTCTTGATATTACTAAATGTAAAGTCAAAATACTCTTCTGGTGTTGTGGTTTCCTTCTCAAAATCTAAGAAACTATCTAATAAAGACCCTTTGTAATCCTGTGATTCCCAGTCTTTTATAACAAGGTCATAATTAGTCTCTTTATAGTCTTTCTCCAACTCTTCTACCAGATCTTTGCTATTTATCTTGGTCTTTTGCGGCTGCATATCAAAGGCCGTCTTCCTGTCGACCTCACACCAACCATTAAAGTAATCTCGATAATACAGCGCTCCGTCAATAACGCTATAAGTATTTAAACCCAGCTTATATTGGCCATTTCTATCCTTAATCCATCTTTCTAAACTTTCGTCATAAAGAGAATTTAGGATATCTTTATCTCCAAATTTTTTTTCAAAAACCCTTTGCCAAGCCTCCCTAAATACAACAGGACCACTGTCTATCAGACTTAGCCAATCTAATATGTTAAAGATATGCTCGCATACAGAGAGTAACTCATCTTCTTTAGCAGTATCTAATTTTTTTTCTAAGATTTTTATATCCTTAATAAAAAAATCACTAAAAACCGTAAAATCTACCGCTGTGGATATTCTATCTATG
>JAKOXJ010000034.1 GCA_029781075.1 bacterium
GAGAGGACTTGAACCTCCGCTCTCACGACCCCCAGCCGTGCGCTTTACCGACTAAGCTACACCCTGATTCTTACACCTATTATAACTTAGATGCATGACCACTCTACCCTGTTGAAAAAACAACCAAAATAGCCTATAATCTTTATGAGTAACAAAAAATCTATGCAAAGATGCGAAGTAACAGGTAAGGAAAAGCAGTACGGTCACAACGTCAGCTTCTCTATGCGCCACACCAAGAGAACTTGGAAGCCAAACCTTCAAAAGAAGACCGTCATGATTGACGGTAAAAAGGTCAAACTAAAAGTCAGCGCCCAAGGGATCAGAATCCTTAAGAAGAAGGGGCTAATCCCCTCTTAAGCAAAAACTCCCAGAAGTGGGAGTTTTTTAAATGGCTAAACTTTAGTTGACCAAAAAACACTCTATGGCTTTATTACGACTACCTTAAAGCCATCGGCACCAGGATTTAGACTCTTAGTATTAAGCTTAACCTCAAAAACCTCAGGCTCAGCTCCCACAAGCTTAGTAAACTCTTCGACTTTGGCCTGAGGAGATTCATATTTTGTCTTTCCATCATCAAAATGAATTGGTACAACAAACTCTGCATTAAGATCCTTGGCTATCTTTAGTGCTTCTTCAGGCTCCAGCCCCAACCCAGTACCACCAACAGGGACGAATAGAAGTCTAGCATTTGCCAAGAGCTCACCAGCCTTTTCATCCAACTCTTTATTGGTGTAACCGACAATACCGATTAGGCCAAACTCTCCACCATCGACTAAATATACATTTGATGAATTAGTACCATAAACATCCCCATAAGGCTTAGTGGCTAAAGCTTGGACACTAAAAGGACCGATCTCGTATTCTCCAGACATCTCAAACTTCATTACGCCCTCAGGAAGATTGCCTTTCACCTTAGATGAATCTGTATAGAATACCGCTCTAAGCTCTTTAGATGCGCCTATAAATTTATCCTGATCAGGCAAACTAAGATCAAAACCTATGCTTGTACTACCCACTTTTAATTTGATTGCATTAGCGCCAAAATATTCTAATTCCATTTTTTGCCCCCTTATTTTTTTAATTCATCTAACAAAACTTCATGCTTACCCTGTAAAAAAGAGATTATGAATCTATCATTGATCTTTAACCTATACCTATAATCTTCCTCTGTAAATAAAACAAAGTTAAGTGGTTTATTTAGTCTAGTCTCTATTGTACTAATTTTTTCTTTGAATTCATTCTCATCCTTTAGATCACCTACCGCCACAAGATCAACTCCCTTTGCTGCATTCTTTAGAAGTACTCCAGACACAGAAAGCAGCTTCATTCCTTCTAGAACTCCTAGTTCATCTTTCACGAGCTTAAGTTTGGCATCTTTTACGACAATTCCCTTCTTTTCTGCAGAACCACCAACAACCTTACCAGCCTTAACCTCTTTAGCGTCATGAGATGTAGCCTCTACTTTCGGAGCCAAGATCTTATCCAAGCCCTCATAAAGATCACCTTCTTTATTAAGTCGATAATAGACCTTATTCTCTTTATCAATTGATTTCACTACCCCGGCATCAGCTAGATTAATTAGCTCTCTCCTAATGGAATTTATCTGCTCATCGAGTAAACGAGTTAACTCACGCACAAAAAACTCTTCATCTTGATTCGCAAAGAAGAATTTAAGTAGCTTTACCCTCGTCTTTGATCCAAATAATTGATCTACCATATATAGTCTTATGGTAGCATAATCTTACTCAATAACGGGCATTCTTTACTCATTTTGAGCAATAAGTTTGACTACAGATTAAAGATTTAGTTCGACTTAGTCTCCGGCCACCACATAAGTTGCTCAATATCGACTGTAAAATCTTTGCTCACACGTATTCCTTCTTCTTCCAGCTTCCTCTTGTGCCCTTCAAAACCTCCCCAGGTATAAGCAGAGGCTAGACCACCTTGTTTATTCACCACTCTCTGCCAAGGGAGATCTTTTGGACCCATATGCGCGATCTGTCCAACCTCCCATGCTGCCAGTGGATTCCCGCAGATCGAAGCGATCTGGCCATAAGTCATAAGTCTACCTTTAGGGATTTGGGCGACAAGAGCGTAGACCCTGTCCTTGAAACCCGCATCTACCCTAGGCATTAGATTCTACTACTTAAAATTTAGCAAATACTCTTTTAGCTCGCTAAGCTTAATCTTGCTCTCACCATCTTTAGTCCTTACACTAACTTCACCGGCCTCTTTATCCTTTGGTCCAACAATAAGTTGTAGTGGAATCTTCAAATCAGTAGCTTCTTTGATCTTCTTTCCAAGCGACTCATTCCTATCATCAACTGAAAATCTCAACTCGTTATACTTCAATGGCTCCATCAACAAAGTATCACTAAAGATTGTTGTAATACCCTCAACATAATCAGCAACAGAATCATTAATAGTAAGCACTCTCACCTGCTCCGGTGCTACCCAAAACGGTAACCACCCCGCAGTATGTTCGATATAAACGGCCAAGAACCTCTCAATTGATCCATAAAGAACTCTATGTATAACTACCGGAGTCTGATGATCACCATTCTTATCCGAGTAAGTTAACTTGAAGTTACGAGGCAGCTGGAAGTCTAACTGGACAGTCCCACACTGCCACTCCCTCCCTAGAGCATCACTGAGGTGTATATCAATCTTAGGGCCATAAAAAGCTCCATCTTTATCCTTCAGACCCCACTCAAAAGAGCTATTCTCTAAACATTCTTTGAGCTCAGCTTCTGCCCTATCCCAAGTTTCTATATCTCCCATAAACTTGTCTGGACGAGTAGAAAGGTAAAGCTTTACATTCTCAGCCACACCAAATACTTCATAAAAGTCCTGAGTGATCTTTAAAATCTGAGCAATCTCATCCTTTACCTGATCCTCGGAAACAAAGTTGTGTGAGTCATCCTGCTGGAAAGACCTAGCTCTAAGCAAACCATTAAGCGCCCCTGTTATCTCGTCTCTGTGCAGCATGTCTGTATCCGAGAATCTAAGGGGTAAATCTCTATAACTTCTAGTCTTCTGCTTCCAGAACTGCATCGCGTTAGGACAATTCATCGGCTTTAAGCCCCACCATTCGCCCTCTTCTCTTTCAGAAGTAAACATATCATCATGATAGTGTTGCCAGTGACCAGAGGTCTCGTATAGCTCTTTCTTATTTATTAGAGGAGATGCGGTCTCATGATATCCAATCTCGCGGTGATATCTTCTCCAGAAGTCTAGAAGTACATTCCGTAAAATCATTCCTCTCGGCATCCAATAGGCCATACCTGGAGCAGTCTCATCAAAGAAGAACAGTTCCATCTCTCTACCAACCTTTTTATGATCTCTATCACGAGCCAATTCTTGTCTTTCAAGATACTCTTCTAGCTCTGTTTCTGTTGTAAAGGCTACTCCATAAATTCTAGTGAGCATTATGTTCTTCTCATCACCCCGCCAGTATGCTCCAGCTGTTCTAGTTAGCTTAAAGCTTTTAGGGTCGATCTGACTTAAATCATCAGCATGACCACCTTTACAAAGATCATCAAAACCACCACAAGTATAAACAGTTAGAGTTTTACCACCTTCTGCAAACTCCTCAGCAAGCTCAACTTTATACTTGTTATCTTCAAAAATCTCTTTAGCATCTTCAATACTAACTTCTTTTTTATCAAAATGAGTCCACTCTTTAAGCTTCTCCCTCATCACCTCTTCTATCTTTGGTAAATCATCCTCAGATATCTTCCCTTTGACTTCAAAGTCCTGATAAAAACCATCTTCAATTGTTGGTCCAATAGCATTCAGACTTCCCGGATACATCTCCTTAACAGTTTGCGCCAATAGATGCGCTAAGCTGTGTCTAACTCCTTCAATATTGTTTTCTTTTGACATTAATCTAATTATACCACCGAAAGTTTGATATAATTAGTAGAAGTTTAATAGGGGCGGTTAGCTCATTTGGCTAGAGCGCTACATTGACGTTGTAGAGGTGACAGGTTCGAATCCTGTACCGCCCACCATGTATTTAGACATTATGAAAGAGATTACCACTCTCGCTATCATAGAAAAAGACGACCAAGTCTTACTTGCTATGAAGAAAAGGGGCTTTGGTGAAGGCTGGTGGAATGGCTACGGTGGAAAATTAAAGCCCAATGAAGACATAGAGGCGGCCATGCTTCGAGAATTAGAGGAAGAGTCTGGCCTCATAGCAAGAGAGTACGAACAAAGAGGCATCATCAACTTCCTCTTCTCAGGTTCTGGACT
>JAKOXJ010000044.1 GCA_029781075.1 bacterium
GTAGGTAGTAGAGTAGTTGAGGCTACAGGATTTGGTCACTGGTATGGAGGCTATGAATCTGAATCAAGCATCGGTAGGGATTCTGTTGGACAGTCTACCGGAAAAATCTACACTTGGCAGGACAGAATCGCAAAAAAGATTGCTACGGTTGGCGCCATTGGGCTTAGCATGTATCTTGCAACAAAGCATGGTATTGGATCCTAGTTCAGATATTCTAAATCTTGATGTTTCTTGATATTGCTTTTTAGTTCTTTAGTGAGCTTTAGATTACTGTTAATAATATCTTTGGCGGCTTGCCGAGCTTGCTTTATAAGTTCTGGATCATTTATATCAAAAAGTCTTAAATCTAGTGCCCCAGATTGGAGCTTCCCATAGATTTGTCCTGGTCCCCGCATGTCCAAGTCATATTGTGCAAGTTTAAAACCATCAGAGTTATCGGCAAAATACCTAAGTCTTGCTGGGATGCCATCATTATTGGCTGGCACTAAGTAACAATAACTAGGAAGGCTAGAGCGTCCTACGCGTCCTCTCAACTGATGTAGCTGAGCCAGACCAAAGTATTCTGCACCCTCGATGACTATGAGCGTTGCTCGAGGGATATCTATGCCAACCTCAATGACTGTGGTGGACACAAGGATATTTGTCCTTCCATTAGCAAAGTCCGTCATAATTTGCTCCTTCTCTATTGGTTTTAATTTACCATGTAAAAGACCTGCTCCATATTGTTTTGAGATAGCCTTTCTTGAGACCTCTTCAAATATTTTCTCTGCTGAGACTCTACTACTAGCATCTGTATCTGTTATGGCAGGGCAGACTATTATCACTGCATGACCTGCTTTTAGTTCTTCACCCATCTTGTTCCATACTCTTTGCCTGGAGGCTCCTGGTATTAGCTCAGATACTATCTTTATTCTTCCGGGTGGTTTGGATTTAATAATACTTTGGTCTAGCTCTCCGTAAAGTATTAAGGCAAGTGACCTAGGTATTGGTGTAGCTGTCATAGTTAGTAAGTGTGGGAATTGTCCCTCCCCCACCCTCTTTTGAAGCTCTTTTCTCTGATTAACTCCAAAACGGTGCTGTTCATCGACAATAACTAAGGCGAGGTTTTTAAACCTAACCTTTTCTTGCAGAACTGCATGAGTTCCAACAATCAGTTCTGCTTGGCCTTTTTCTATGTTTTCTAAAATACTTTTCTTATCTTGAGATTTAATCGATCCAACCAGCAGTTCAACTTTGGCACTAAGAGGTTCTAGCAGTGTTTTAAAACTTATGTAGTGTTGTCGAGCAAGGACTTCTGTAGGAGCAAGTACAACCACCTGCTTAGCTGATCTGATTGCTTGAATAGCGGCTATGGCGGCAACAACTGTTTTACCCGATCCAACATCACCCATTAACATCCTATTCATCGGTTCTGATTTCTCTAGATCCTGTAAAATTTGCCAGGATACTCTTCGTTGATCATCAGTTAATTTATAGCCTAGAGATTTAATCAACTCTTGTGTCTTATTTAGATCAAATTGGATCTTTGGAGCAGATAGTTTCTGTATAAACTGTCTATTTTTTTGTACTGCAAGTTGGAGTGTAAGTATTTCTTCAAAAGCTAATCTTTTCTTGGCCATCTCTAATGAGACGTTGCTCTCTGGTACATGAAGTTGCCAAATAGCGTCTTTCCTTGAGATAAGCTTATATTTCTCAAGTACCTCTAGTGGTAATGTTTCTGCGATCTGAGTAAGTACATCTCTAAGTTGGAGTACTAATGATCTAACCAATCGAGAATTTAAATTCTTTTTTTCTGAGTAGATTGGTACTATTCTAGCTGTGTTTATCTGATCAAGTTCCTTAACTTCTTCTACGGTAGGATTTGTGAGGTTAAGCTTACCGGAATTTGCTTTGAACTCTCCTGATATGTAGTATAGGCAATCAGACTTAAAGGAGTTCATTCTATAGGGCTGATTGAACCAGATCACAGGTATTCTATCGCCTTTTTCATCTTCCGCAATTGCTTCCGTAAGATGAATAGCTCGGCCTTTTGCCCATCTGGCTTTTATATTCGTTATTCTAACTTTAAGAGTAACTAATCCCGGAGAGATGTCTTTAATCAAGCTAAGTTTTGAATAATCAACGTACTTCCTGGGCCAATTATCTAATAAATCAGCAACTGTACTAAGGCCAGCCTCCTGGAGAAGCTTATACTTATTAGGGCCGACTCCCTTTAGGCTCTCTAAACTTGAGTTTAGATTTAATACACTCTCACTCATCTATTTTCTAGTATAACAGCTAGGATAACTTACTGTTTGCTATTTTTTATTGTATAATATATCAATACAATGAGATATAGGATCCCCCTTGCAAACACCCTTGATGAGATAGCGTTAGGTAAGAATCTAACTGATGATTTGCTCATACCTGGCTTCGTAATGCCACCTGAGGTGATATCGGAAGCAATTGGTAGATCTATTTTTGAGATTACAGAGTTGATGGATGAATTAGGCAGCGGTCAGGTGACAGACGAAATTATAGGGGCGCTTAGTCCAATTATAGATAATGTATTTGGTATATCGACCTCAGGACCGAGATCATCGCTATCAATTTCCGTTAGCAACTCTTTTGATAATAACTCCCATATTGACCCTGGTTACGAAGGTGGGGTCTTCCACCTGAGTGGAAGAATGCCTGAGCCAAGGATAGTTGAACTCGCCACCATCTATGGCACTATGAGTCATCGTAATTTACCCTTAGCAGCATCTCTACCATTCTCTGCAAAAGATAGTATGATATATGAGGGTTCAGTTGAGGAGGGCTGGGGAGTCTACATGCTAGCAAAAGATCGATCATCAGAGGCCCGTACCGCTCACAGATTTGTAGGCGCAGGAGCTTACGCCAGATTTGGTGATAAGGATCAAAGATTAGTAGAGGTCCATAGGTGGGCCGATGAATCCCTAGAAAAGGTTCGGAGAATAATCGATGGGGAGGATAGGGAATTTGAAGAATTTATGGAAGGATTATAAATAATAGTATGGAGGTAATCGTTGCATTTACTGTTAATATTAACTCCCCTATGGTAGATGATTATGCGTCACGCATTAATAAACGTTTGAGATTTAGTATCCTAAAATCTGATCCAGAAAGGGTAATTAGGGATTCAGATTTTGTTGTTGTACTGGATGAACGAGGGCAGAGATTTAATAATATTGATTTTGCTAAAAAGTTTGAGAAGATTTTGAGCTCAGGCGGCTATAGGAGGATAATATTTGTAGTTGGTGATGCCTATGGAGTGCCTGAAGATGTTAAGAAAAAAGCTAATTTGATCTGGAGCTTTTCTGATCAAGTCTTTCCCCATAAACTTTTTGCAGTGATGCTAACAGAGCAAATTTATAGAACTCTAGAGATAATTAACAACTCTCCCTATCACCATATGTGATTTATGTCGCAGAAAAACCCCTAGAAATTAATCCTAAAGAGTTCTCGCAAGAGATTTAGAGCTAGTCACTATGTTTTTTATAAAGTCTGGAGCGCGAACTTTGACTTTACTTAAAACCTAACTTTAAATTTTACTCTCTAGTTTTATCCTTCTAGAGGCTTTTTCCGCCACATAAAGCTCACTTAACATAAGCTAAATAGGCTTATTGGATTCCTACTCCTTCTCTAAGAACCTAAGTTGATAAATTCTAAAAGTAAGATCCAACTAATACTATACTAGTTAATCTTCTAGATCTGCAAGTTCTTGACGTGTGTTTTTGACAAAATCCGACTCCTGGTCTTGCTCTTCCTCTGTTAGAGTTGCAGATTGACCTTCTAGGTTTTCCACCATTTTTGTTTTCTTTGAAGCATACTGACTGTAATCTTGCTCTTGAGGTTCTTCCCTAGTTGAGTTTGATCCACC
>JAKOXJ010000062.1 GCA_029781075.1 bacterium
AAAGCTAGCCTTATTAAACTCAATCTCCCCTGCTTCAATCTTAAGTTTAACTGGCTCCTCGGGATCTCTAACGTCTGGTTCCATCATCATAATCTCGGCCATCTCAAAAGTTGAGTTATATATTTCTTGTGTATTTATCTTAAAGTCGCTTAAGGCCTGGATCTTGTCTACTAAGCTCCCGGCATATGAGGTCATCACAAGAACCATAGAAAGACCTATCTTTTGGTTTATATACATGTAGATAGCAAACAGCAGGGCAATTATGGTAAAAAATTGTCCTGCATAGCCAGTAGCCCTACCTAGTAGAGTACTGAAGACCATAGCCCTCGTCTTGGCATCTGTGAACACAGCCAAAGGCCTCTTTATGTTTCTTATCTCAGTATCTTCGGCACCCTCAGCCTTGACAACTTCGATAGAGGAGGTTGAGTCAGCCAGAAAACCTTGGAACTTAGTAGTAGCCGTTTGCCTCTCCTTATTGAGCTCTTTTCTCTTAGGCTTTGTTATAACTACAAGTAGACCAAATATAACTGCCGTCATAATAAAAGGTATAAGAAGTACTAGATTCTTTGAGCCTACATAAATGAATATTAAAGCCATAGTTACAACTGAGGGTACTAGATGATACGTATACTCATTTAAAAGAGCTTGAAAACCGATTGCGAAAGACCCAACCTTATTTACTAGGCCGCCAGTGAAGTTGTCCGCAAAAAAGCTTTTAGACTTCTTCAAAATAGCTTCTTGAGATTCAATTATCAGTTCGCCTTGAACCTTGGTACTAACTTCTGACCATATGTAGTCGGTTATTGAAAAGAAGGCATACCGAGCAAGATGGAGGATTAACAAAAGTATAATTACCGGAAGTATCTCAACGAGGGTAGAGTACTTACCTTGTGTTGCCTTATCTATAAAGCCTGAATATATTAATGGCGTGATATTGATAGCAATGATGTTGCCTATAAGAAAGAAGAGGGGTGCAAGGTAGCCAACCTTATTCTGATTAAGTTTCTTTAAGTAATACTCCCTTGTGAATCTGTCAGAAGTCTGTCTATGGTTTTTATCACTCATATCTAATTAAGTTTAGGTCATTTGACTATTTTTGAATAGTCTTGTTTTATAGTTATTGAATATGTTATAATCTTAAGCAAGTTAAAAGAGTCCCTTTTGGGACTCTTTTCTTTTTCTGAGTGATTTGTCGAATTAAGATTTAACGGCTTTGGGGGTCTTAGATTCTACTGGTTTGCCGCCAGCCATAACGTTGAACTCTGTCTGAATGATTGCCTGGCCTATAACACTTAGAAGGAATAGGAGCAAGAAGCTAACCCCGGCAGTGTATTTACCTTTAGTAACTTTATCCACGCCTTGAGAGTACTTCCATAGCCACCAAATGTTACCAATTGGAACAATTAGCCACCAAGCAGTTGGGATCTCCGCGCCAATTGAGTTCATCTCTCCTTTTACTTTGACCTGCCAGACGATTCCGTAGATGCCAAAGGTAATAATAGTTAATGCTATGGCCTTCCAAATTTCTCTATACTTCATAATTTTTAGATTTAATTAATCTTTACTTATATAAAAACTATAGCACAGAAACTTGCCTTAGTGCAGAGTCGAGCATGGGCCAAGGTTCGGTTTTATTTATAGTTTTTAGGGAAATATCGAGCCAGTTTATTATCTTGGCTATGTGTAGAGATCTAGACTTATTTAGATTATATGATCTGATCAGCTTAGACTGCTGAGAGGCTACAAAGGGGTGAATGCCCACATCCGAGGCGATGGCTTGGGGTGACTTCCCGGTTTCTGAGCCCAATGTCACGGCGACTAGTGAGTGCGCCTGTGAGCAGAGAAGGGCAACAATCTGGTATGGATCCTCTCGAAAAAGTTCTAGTTCTTTAAGCGACTTCTGGAATCTTAATTGATCTTTTTTTATAGCTGACTCAAGGAGTTTGAATGCGGTTTCTGAACTTGATGGTGGAAGAAAAATATTTAGGTCATCTTTGCTAATCTTTTCTTTTTGGAGAAGTGCGAGTTGATTAAGACAGATCCAGACTTCTTGCTGATCTT
>JAKOXJ010000083.1 GCA_029781075.1 bacterium
TCACTTGAAGCATTTGCAACATACGTGCCAACCATACTTGTTGATAGTAGAACCAACACTGTTATGCTTATACTCCTCAAGAGAGCCTTAATACTATACATTAATCTTACCCTGGTAATATCCAATTTAAAATAGTAGCAGAGAAAATAAATAAGGCAAGCACCACTATATTACTCGCTAGTCTAGTCTTAGCTTTCTCAACCTTCTCACTAGAGCCCCCAGCAGTAGTATACTGGATGCCCGCGATAATTGTGCTAGCCACAAGAGCAACGCCGATTAAGAGTCCGAGCAATTTGATAGTATCCGTCATATACTTCATTAACTCACTGAGTCCACCTGTGCTGGTAGATGCTAAAGAAGTGATTTGTATAACCATGATCTAGATAATAAACCATGACAGCACCAACTCCAATAGCAGGGGATGGGAGCCTAGATTTATAACCCCCAATGTTGTTATTATTAAACCATAAACGAATAAGAATAGATGCCACCGAAAAACAGCCCCAATAAGAAAATATACATCCTCCTTGGGTTAGTAATTCTTGTGGTCATTATATCCATAGCCTCCATACTAATGGGTAGCGGTAACAATAGTAGCAGCTCTTCCTCTGGCTCAAAAACATACACCCTACAGACTAATATACTCTCGTATAGTCTACCTTTAGACTTTGAGCCTACATCATCTGGTCCAGAGTCAGCCACGATATCCTACACAGGATCCAATAAATCACTCATCTCGTCTTCCATTGTTATCTCAAGATATCTAAAAAAAGATTCCTCCAACGAAGACTCAATAAAGCTAAAAGAGCTTCTATCAAAAGATATCTCTGGCACTGAGATAAGTGACCTTAGTATTGCTGTATCAAAAACAAAAAGCTCTCGCCCTATTCTAATAGCCAAATCAAAAAGCAATCCAACCAAGTCTACTTACTACCTAATAAACGATCAATATATCTGGAAAATTGATGTCTCTGTAGGAGATGAGAAAGATTTAAAGAAAATCCAGACCATTGCTAACTCCATAGCAGAAAGTATCACCGAAAAATAAATAATATGACCTTTAAACCAACTAGATTAATAACCCACACACTCCTTGCAGTTATACTTGTTGCCCCAAGTATCTTTGCAGCAAACAGCCAAGCCTCTGCCTCGACCATATTAGATAGTGAGCCTAACCCAGCAGTTTATCTTTATGCAAGGTGGGTCGATGCAATTGTAAAATGTGCCGGAGATGTAGATGAAGATGGCAAATCCTCTCTAAAGCCTACTCTAGGTAAGTCAGAGTACAACTCTATGCTCATCTTCAGAGATGGAAAAGGAAACGACGGCAGAGTAGTAGTAGGTCACGACCTTGAATACAGCGGAGGCATATCGGGAGACGATGGAGTTGCCTCTTGTAACGAGTTAATAATCCCTGGAATGTACGCCATTAATCAAGTATTTGGAAGCACAGGTGCTTTTCTAGACAACCTATACACAAAGGGTACCTACAGTGATGATGTTTATATCCTAAAAGATAGTGGATCACTCATAGCACCCGGAGTAAAAAAATACGTAGATGATCTCCTTAAAACAAAATTCATATCTGCCAACAACACTGGTGATATCAGAAAGTCTAGGCTTGCAGTCGCATTCTCAGAGTGTTTTAAAGAATCCTCAGGAAGTGATAATGACACCCCTGGGTTATCAGCAAACTACGTCTATGTTAACGGAAAGAGCTCCGGGTCTAGTATAAAAGTTGGTCTAGGTGACCCTGGAGGACCAAGCGAATCACTCGACTGCTCAACTTTAGCAAACCTCGCAAAACCCTCCAACGAAGATCTGATAGCATTCATGAGTAAATACAATGTTACGACTGGGGTCCTTCGGAACAACCCTCAGAACATCTACGCCAACATCATGTCTGGTAGTCTTAGTGAGCAACTTGTAAGTAATATAAGACCAGGAATCGTAACCGCGCTTAACGCAAGCTCTGACATAGTCAAGTACTGTCTAAGTTCTGCTAAATTGCCTCAGACTATTAGCGCTGACTCTTTAGCCGATTGGCTCGTCAGCGGAAACTACAAAGACAACCTAACTTATACCGAAGCAGGTAAAAGTAAATCTGCCACAGAAGATGAGGCAGCTGGTCTTAAAGCCTGTCTTCTAGATAAAGGGCACAGCCTGGGGCAATTCTTGACTGCAACTTTAGCTACTCTAAATCAAGGGCTTGAAACTATAGATTCAGCAAGACAGGACAGCTCCGGTAGCTCTTCAGAGAGTGGTACTGTAGATTCTGATGTATGCCTTTCTAAGGGAGACAACTTCATAAGCTGGCTGGCCTGCCCAGTCATAAACCTAATCGATAGTTTCTTTGCCACCCTAAGAAACACCCTCCAAGAAATGTTGAAGTTCAGTATCGAAGACTCCGGAGACGGGACCGCCTCAAACCTTAACGAACTCAAAGCCTCATGGAACATCTTCAGAGGTATAGCATCTATACTTATTATCATCTTCTTCTTAACGGCCCTACTAGTTAAATCAATCCGGGGAGAATAGAATAAAAAGATATGTTTAGCGCCTATGACATAAAAAAGATACTCCCAAGAGCAGCCTTTGCTCTTATAGGTATCAGTCTGTCTTGGGCACTCATGAACATCCTAATCAATATCGTAGGCTTCTTGGGCGATTCTATCGAAAGCATAATCTTAGACAGCTTTACTTCTGCCAGTAGCCGCCTAACCACTGTTCACCTTGACGGTGCTAGTGGTGGCTGGTTCATGGGCCTTGCCGTCATTGCAGTATCCGGCGCAGCTCTAGGCCTTTTACCGGTTCTGGGTTTATGGACCCCAAGGCTTCCAAGTCGGTACTCACATCGAAGCTTTCCCGTGCATCGCGATGAACGCCGCCGATGCCCCCAGTGGCGAAAACTTGAATGCCGGCTTTGTAGGAAGCAAACATGGTTGCAGAAACGGTTGTGCCGCCTGAAAGTTTCTTGGCTGCTGCCACTGACAAATCTTTCAGGCTGATTTTATGAAGGTCCTTTGCCTGGCTTAAGTATGTTATTTCTTCTTCGCTCAAACCTACTTTTATGATGCCGTTTATGACACCTATGGTAGCTGGCACAGCCCCAGCTTCTCTTATGACTTGCTCCACTTCTAATGCCGTATGCAAATTTGCAGGATAGGGCATGCCGTGAGTTATTATGGTGGATTCCAACGCAACTACGGGTTTTAGCGTCTCTATGGCTTCTTTTACGTGTGGTGCGATTTGCAACATATTTTCATACCTCCTCTTTAAGCACTACAATTATAGTATGGTCCTAATTTACGGAGATGTG
>JAKOXJ010000090.1 GCA_029781075.1 bacterium
GGAGACAAGAGCATGTGTTAGCTCCATTCGTAGGTTTCTCATCATCTCTTCAAAAATTCTCTGACCTTCAAATCGATACTCTACTAATGGGTCTTTCTGCCCTACACTTCTCCAGCCAATACCCTCTCTCAAGTGTCCCATATTCTCAAGATGCTGCATCCATAACTCATCTAGGATTTGTAAATAAGTCAAACGTTGGTAGCCAAAAACAATCTCATCATCTAGGCTCTTAGCAAACTTCTCTACTGCATCGTTAAAAGATGAAACCAGAATCTTACGGATCTCTTTTGTAACATTCTTACGTTTTTTTGTAAGAGCAGTATTCTGCCTTCTGGCTTTGATCTTCTTCTTAACATTCTTTGGTACCCTAGCTGGATTTAAGGCTTTTACTCTATTTTTTAGACCCTTTTTCTTAGCCTCCTGCTCCTCAACATACGATTCTTCCAATGTTAGAAGTTCTTTTACTTTATTTAATGAGCTTGCACTCAATTTGAACTGTTCATCAACGAATTCTAGATATTCATGGGAAGTTCTTCTATCTTTAGCAATAACAAGATCTACGAGCCTTTGTGCAGCGTCATTAGCTCCCCCCTCAGCAGCCTCCTTAATTAAGCTCTCGATTCTCGGGTGGTCCTCTGCCCTTAACATTGCCTTACGATTACTGTAGACCGCTCGGCGATGCCTATTCATCACATCATCATACTGAACCACATTCTTACGAGAGTCATAACTCATACCCTCAACAAGTTTCTGAGACCGCTCGATTGCCCTAGAGATAGACTTTCTTTCGATAGGCTCATCTGTATCTGCACCCAATCTAACCATAAGACCAGCTAGAGTCTCCCCACCAAATACACGCATCAACTCATCTTCGGCAGAAATATAGAACTGGGTTGTGCCCGGATCTCCCTGACGTCCACCACGGCCACGAAGCTGATTATCAATTCTTCGACTCTCCTGTCTTTCTGAACCTAGAACGAATAAACCACCGAGTTCTTTTACCTCATCACTAAGGACAATATCTGTACCGCGACCAGCTATATTAGTAGCTAGAGTTACAGCTCCCTTTTGACCAGCTTTCTCTATGATTAAAGCTTCGCTCTCGTTATTCTTAGCATTTAACACACTGTGTTTAATACCTTCTGCAGAGAGTATCTGGCTAATCATCTCATTCTTCTCGATGGAGACGCTACCTATTAGAACTGGCTGACCTTTTTGGTTTAGCTCCTTTACCTTTTCTGCAATTGCTTTGAATTTAGCTTTTTCAGTAGCGTAAATTCTGTCATTAAGATCTTTTCTAATCAAAGTCCTATTTGGCGGAACCTCAATCACCGCCATGTCATAAACTTGATTAAACTCTTCTTCTTCTGTCTTAGCGGTACCGGTCATTCCGCCAAGCTTGTCATAAAGTCTAAAGTAATTCTGGAAAGAGATTGTCGCAAGAGTCACACTTTCTTCCTGAACTCTCACACCCTCCTTTGCCTCAATCGCCTGGTGCAAACCTTCGTTATATCTTCTACCAGGCAGAAGACGACCTGTAAAGCTATCAACAATAATTACTTCACCGTCTTTAGAAACAACATAATCCTTATCCTTTTTAAACAATGTCTGGGCCTTAAGAGCTTGTTCTAAGTGATAAATATGATGAACATTCTTTGGGTCATATAAATTATCTATCCCCAAAATCTTCTCGACCTTATCTATTCCAGAATCTGTTAGATTAACAGCGTGGCGCTTTTCTTCTAACACATAGTCTTCTGGCTCAAATTGAGTCGCAATCTCTGCAAAAGTTCTATACCCAGCGCTACTTTCTGCAGCGGCTGCAGAGATAATCAGCGGAGTTCTGGCCTCATCAATTAAAATAGAATCAACTTCATCGACTACGGCAAAATTGAGATCTCTCTGCCGAAGATTCTCGATATCATCGACCATGTTATCTCTAAGATAATCGAAACCGAACTCATTGTTTGTTCCATAGGTTATGTCTGCCGCGTAAGCTTCTTTTCTTGTCGCAGGCTTTAGGTTCCAGAAACGCTCATCAACATGCTCCTTATTCTCAAAATTAGGATCATAAATATAAGATTCATCTGGGATAATTACTCCAACGCTCATACCGAGCATGTCATAGATCTTAGCGTTCCATCCAGCATCACGCTGCGCAAGATAATCATTTACTGTAACTACATGGACACCCTTGCCACTAAGAGCGTTGAGATAAACTGCCAGAACAGCCATCAAGGTCTTACCTTCACCGGTCTTCATCTCGGCTACTCCACCCTCATGGAGAACCATACCTCCGATTAGCTGAACATCAAAGTGCCTCTTACCAAGCGCTCTTTTAGCTGCCTCTCTAGCGAGTGCAAAAGCCTCTGGTAACAGATCATCAAGGTCTTCTTTCTGAGCCCTTTCTTTTAGCCTTAGAGACTCTTCTTTTAACTTCTTATCAGTTAACTTAACGTAATTATCCTCAAGCTTATTGATCTTAGCAACGACCTTCTTCATTCGCCTTAAAGCTTGGTCCTGTGGATCTCCAAGAGCCTTTCTAACAGTATTTGTAACCGGAGCCTTAATCTTGCCTCCAGCCTGCTTCATCTCGAGATCTAACTTGCTTTTACTAGGCCTAGAAGAAGCAACAGCTGACTTTAATTTAAGAGGGCTAGATTTAGCACTACCCTTTTTATTTTTCTCACTCATAAGTATTACCCTTATTCTACCCCATCCATACTCCCCTATTCCACCCCAAAACTAACAACATAAGTTATAATCTTGACTATGAGAACAGATCCTAACTGTAGCTTCTGCAAAATCGTAAAAAAGGAGATCCCTGCGGAGATCATATATGAAGACGACGAGTTTGTGGCGTTTCTAGATATAAACCCAAGTGCCAAAGGCCACTCCCTCTTAATACCAAAATTCCATAAGCATTGGTGGCTTGATCTTTCTGAAGAAGAAATAAATGAATCATTCAACACTGCTAAGATAATAGGGATGAAATTAAAAAAAGTTCTGAAATCAGATTTTGTGAGATTAAACATAACGGGAACAGATGTACCTCACTTTCACATCCATTTGATACCACTCAATATAGGAGAAACAAACAGTATGAACGACAGGTTCAGCTATAAAGAAGGAGAAACAAAAGATCTATCAGAATTAATTAGAAAAGCCGAGCCTCAACTATAGCTCTTGATCCGACTCATGTATTCAATAGGGATCATCACGCTCTAATTGTGCAATGAGAACAGCATCGACCTCATCCCAATATGAGTCATCCTGCTGCCATTTGCGGGTCATCCTCACAACCTCTACCCTATCTAAAACCTCAGCTCTCATCACTGGATCATCAAGTTTAATACCGTTTAGAGACGAGAATCTCACTACCCTGTCAGATCTCCTATCAATAATATAATTGGCTAAACGTTCGATAGGGTCTCCATATAGAGCTCTTCGGGCTGCATCTTGTTCAGATCTCTGCTTTTGAAAATAACTAAAACTATTATCACTATATTCAATCACTGCCATAATCTCTGTTATTATATATCCTTTACCCTATATAATAAACCACAATGATAACAAAAGACTTATTGAGACAATATTCAATTATCTCAGAACAGATCGAAACAGAGGAGCTAGAGATAATACTCAAAGAACTTGAACAAGTTTTGAGCTCAGACATAGCCGGTGATGTCTGCGAATTTGGTTGCTTCGTTGGTACCACTAGCCTCTTCTTACAGAGGTTGATACTCCAAGCAAACTCCAGAAAAAAACTTTATCTGTATGATTCGTTTGATGGACTGCCAGAAAAAACCGATGAAGACCAATCTGCCGCTGGTGAAGATTTTATCCCTGGAGAGCTTATAGCCACTAAATCCCAGCTCAAGTTTAACTTCAAGAAAGCCAATCTCCCTCTACCAAAAATCAAAAAAGCCTGGTTCAAAGACTTAAGACAAAAAGACATCCCCAGCAAAATCTGTTTCGCTTTTTTAGATGGTGACTTCTACTCTTCAATAAAAGACTGTTTGGAGCTCATCAAAAATAACCTAACAACTGGAGCAGTAATAATCATTGATGACTACGACAACCCCGCTCTACCAGGCGCCAAACAAGCCACAGATGAATTCTTGAAAACTAATCCTGATTTTAAGCTAACCAAAATAACCCACTCACTAGCTATCCTCTCTTCAGTATCTTTCTAAGTTTGGCTAGAGTCTTTTTGTCCATCTTTTTTAAAGTATGGTGCTGAGTTTTATACTTTCTAAGTTGCTTAACCAACTTTTGTTCAGCTTTATTTATAGCCTCTTCAGCGGTTTTAGCATTAAGCTTAGCAATTAGATTCTTTTCTGGCATCTTGAGCTTTGCTTCAAACTTAAAATCGTACCCTATAGCTTTCTTACCACTTTTATCCAAAACAGCATCTATCCGAGCAGTTTTCTTAGCATGAGACGGCAGGAACTCCTCAACCTTGCCCAACTTCTCTTTAGCATATTTTTTAAGCTCTTTTGCTAATTTCTCTTCATCTTTCTTAAGATGTTTGATTGTTAAGTTCAGATCCATCTGGTTCCCCCTTTACTCACTTAAGGTTTCCTAAGCCAGATTATACACCCAATAAAAAAGAGAGTTTATATAAGCTCTCTGCCACCCATGTAAGGTCTCAGTACCTCAGGGACAACCACATCACCATTCTCTGTCTGAAAGTTCTCAATAACTGCCACCAGGCTTCTCGCCAGAGAAACGGCGGTACCGTTCAAAGTATGAACAAACTCAATCTTACCATCAGCCCGCTTGACACGAATATCCAAGTTTCTGGCCTGGAAGTCAGTGCAATTAGAGCAACTAGTAAGCTCCCTGTACTCTCCTTCAGCTGGACTCCAATATTCGATGTCGTACTTCTTATAGGCTGGAGCTCCTAG
>JAKOXJ010000015.1 GCA_029781075.1 bacterium
GTTTTGGATAGTGCTTAGGGTTGGGGCGTAAGTTGAAGGACGGCCGATGCCGAGTTCTTCTAGCTTTTTGATAAGGCTGGCTTCAGTAAAGCGACCTGGCTTTTTACCATAACTTAGATGCGCCTCTGCGCTGTTAAGATCGACCTCATCTTTTTGTTCTAGATTTGGAAGGATACTATCTTGGCCTGATCGACCATAGGCTTTGATAAACCCTTCAAAAATTAGCATCTCACCTTTTGCTTCGAATATTTCATCAGACCCAGAACTTTTTAGATTAATCACGGTTTTTTCTAGTTTTGCGGCGGTCATTTGGCTGGCAACTGTCCTTCTCCAAATTAGACTGTAGAGCTTCTTTTGGTACTCATCCGCTCCGGCTATTTCTTTAGAGAAATCTGTAGGACGAATAGCCTCGTGAGCTTCCTGGGCTCCACTAGACTTTGTTTTATAACGAGTTATATTAAGGTATTCTTTGCCATACTTACTTGGGATTAGCTTTTCTAGACTTCCTAAGGCTTGTTCACTTAGGTTCATGCTGTCAGTACGCATATAAGTGATTAGACCGGCTTCATAAAGCTTTTGAGCATTGCTCATGGTATTTCTTGGGCTCATGCCAAGAGTTTGGCTGGCGGCCTGCTGAAGGCTCGAGGTCGTAAATGGTGTAGGAGGCGTCTTTCTGCCTGGTTTTTTAGTAATTGCTGTAACTTTAAGGCTTTTTCCGGCAATATCTTCTAGAATCTTTCTGGCATCTTCAATAGTTTTGATCTTTTTGTCGAGAACTGCTTCAAACTGTTCTTTTTTGGCAGAAACTTGAAGTTTAATTCTGTAGAACTGCTCTGTCTTGTGGTTTTTTATTTCTTCTTCTCTCTCAACAACTAGTCTGACTGCAACGCTTTGGACCCGGCCAGCGCTCAAACCTTTAGTTATTTTTCTTTGGAGCATAGGACTTAGTTCATATCCTACGATTCTGTCGAGTACGCGCCTAGCCTGTTGGGCGTCTACTAATTTATCATCAATGTCTCTAGGGTTATTGACGGCGTTCTTTATTGCCCCCTCAGTAATCTCGTGGAAGACAATTCTTCTTCTGTTATCTGGTTTTAGTTTAAGGATTTCAGAAAGATGCCAAGATATTGCCTCTCCTTCACGATCTTCGTCGCTTGCTAACCAGACTAGGTCAGCAGTCTTAGCAGCTCTTTTTAGCTCAGCAACAGTCTTCTTCTTTTCTGGGGATACTTCATAATTTGGTTCAAAGTTGTTTTTAATATCAATATTCATCCCTTTGCCAGGAAGGTCTCTGACATGCCCAAAGCTAGATTTAACCTCGAAGTCTTTTCCGAGGTATTTCTGAATTGTTTTAGCTTTGGCGGGGCTTTCTACGATTACGAGGTTTTTTGGCATATTTATTGTTAAGCGTGTAGGGACTGATATTATATATCTCTTATTATATAGTCAAGAGCTAACCTTGCATAGTTTATTTGATATCCCATAATCCAGGAGCTGATTGAGTGATAATTCCTTTTATCTCTAGCATTGTTAGAGCTGTACTATATTCAATGGCACCAAGTTTACTCTTTACCTGGATCTCTTCGCTGTTAGAGATTCCGGATTTAATTAGCTTGATAATACTCTCTTCTGCTTTATTCTCTGGACGGTATTCTGCTACTTTGGATGATTTTATGTTTATTTCGAGAGCTTCTAGGATATCTTGAGCGCAAGTCACTGGAGTAGCCCCATCTCTAATGAGTTTATTCGTACCTATACTTACTAGGCTGTCGATATTGCCAGGTACGGCCATAACAGTTCTATCCTGCTCCAGTGCAAAGTTTGCAGTGATTAGTGTTCCACTCTTCTCGGCCGCTTCTATTATAAGAACGGCTTCTGATATACCGCTCTGTATCCTGTTTCTGGCAACAAAGTTCCAGGTGAAGGCTTCCGTTCCAGGTGGATATTCGCTTATTAAAGTTCCTCCATTTGCTAATATTCTTTCGGCTAGCTTCTGATTGCCTGGGGGATATATAATGTCTAATCCTCTTGGCATAATGGCGATGGTTTTGCCACCGGCGTCCAGGGCTGCTTTATGGGCTAGGCAGTCAGTACCAATTGCTAGGCCACTAACTATGGTCACTCCAGCGGAGGCAACCTCCTTTACTAGTTGCTCAGTAATCTTTCTTCCGTAGCGGGTGGGATTTCGAGTCCCAACTACGGTGAGTCTTTTCTCATCGTTATTTAGCTCTGCACCCATTAACCATAAGCGTTGTAGAGGTTGAGGTATTTCTTTTAGTAGATTTGGAAATTCTTTACTTTTGGTGGTTATATGGCGTATGTTCATTGAGTAAATCTTATAGAGGGGTTGACTTTAGGAATAGTAATGTGATAGGATGGTTATTGTAGGTAAATTACATAGAAATGTGGTTTACTCTTGTACTTATAAATACCGTCGAATTTAGTTATTCGACAAAGGTTAGAGCGCTTTTAGAAGGTTTAAGTTGGCCTTGCTTGGTTAATCTTTTAAGTCCATTAGCTGTATGAAGTTTACTACCCTCCACTTTAACTGCAAATGACTTAAAACTATAAGTTAATCTATCGCTAAATCTATTTTATATAGTTTTAAAGCCAATTTACTAGATGAAAGCGCACTAACCCCTTCAAT
>JAKOXJ010000003.1 GCA_029781075.1 bacterium
TCTTCCTCGTTAGTGTGTTATATAGTTCAACTTTATTAATTTTGTTCATATTCTTGTTCAAAAATTAGATTTGCTTGTTCTCTTTTTTGCTTTTTTCTAAGGAATCCAAACACTCACGGGTGTACTTTACTAGCTCAGACTTAAATTCTTCATAAGTATACATCCCAGGCTCAACCTTACAGCCCGCAGAGCCAGGATGACCACCGCAATTAAACTTAGCCGCGACATCCCCAACCACCTCATAACCAGGATTTGTCCTCATCTTAGCCGTCATCTTCCCATTTTTATAAGTCTTAACTGCCATCACGACCTGTACACCCTCTGTTAACCTCATGTCTTCAAAGACTAATATAGGGGGATTATAAATACCAGAATACTTCTCTATCTCTTCCCAAGGGATATGCACATAAGCCAACCTGCCATCGAGCAGGTATTCTACGCGCCCAAGCAGCTCAGCTTTGTATTTTGTAATAAATTGTGGGCGCTTATTCAGCTCTCTCCTGGCTTGATCAATCTTAGAAAGATTTGCGCCAAGATCAGTAAGCTCAGCAATAACCCTAAAATCATCAGCACGGACAAAGTCTAAAGTAAGCCCCATAGTATCACTCAAGATACTGGCCATAATAAAAGTCGCCGTATCTTCACTAACCTCAAGATTATTATCTTTTGCCAAATTAAATACTACAGAGCCAGTAGAAACCGCGCTCTCATCTATAAAATTAACAGTGTCGAACTTAAAGTTAATATTGTCATTATGGTGATCAAGGATTAGAACCGGAACTTTGTTCAGCCTCTGAGCATTATGCTGCTTAAAACTTTTATCAAGGAGAACTTCTTCTGCACAGTCCACAATAATAGCTAAATCAAAATCATGTGGAATATCCTGAACAACCCTATCGTGGCCTTCCAAATATCTTAGATGAGCCGGCACCGGCAAATTACAGAACATTGTCACCTTCTTCTTAGGGAAGTTGTCTAAGATCAAACTCTCGAGCGCCAACGAAGAAGCCACAGAATCTCCATCCGGATTCTCAGCCTGAATCACTAAAACATGCTCAGCCGCTTCAATATAACTCTTAAAACTATCCATATAACCCCTATTATACCACTGAAAGCATACTCCACCTCCTATAATTGCTATAATCACAAATCAGATGCCCAACACTACCCAGACCGGCCACCTTGCTGAGCAACACGCCGCAACTTACCTCATAAAAACCCGCGGATACCAGCTCCTAGCCAGCAACTGGCGTACTCGTACCTGCGAAATTGACCTCGTTATGACTAAAAATCGAACAATATACTTTGTTGAGGTTAAATACAGAAAATACTCAGGATCCGGGACCGGACTAGAATCAATCAATAAAAAGAAACTCTCCCAAATGAAACGAGCATCTTACGAGTGGCTAAAGTTTAATCCAGAGTATTCATCTTTCCAAAAGACCCTCTCAGCAATCGAACTGGCTGGGAGCCAGTTCGAAATTACCAACTTTATAGAAAGTATTGTCTAATTAGACTTAGGCTTTCTTCTTATTACCTCTTAGAGTATAGGCGTACACACCAGCTCCTAGGACTAGAGCGATCAATGACATCAACACTAGTTCGCCACCTCCAGTACTTGGAACATTCTCAGGAGTCTCTGGGATGCTCTTACATAGGTCGCTACTTGCATCATAGTTTTCTAGACCCGGGATTGGGCAAGGTTGTGCCTTACATTCAGCTGAGTCCTTAGGAAGATTCTCTTTTCCGGGGACCGGACAGAATTCTTTAGGTACCTTTACCTTAGCATCATCACAATCATCGACATTAGGATTATCGGTTTGATCCTTAATCTCTTTAGCGTCCACACAGGCTGTGTTTACAATATCGCCATCAACCTGAGCAGTAACCTTAGATACAATATCGAACTCAACTGATTGCCCAACTTTTAGATTAGCAATCACTGCTTCGAACTTTCTAGAACCAACTGTAATAGTCGTCCCGGCAACATCTGGAGCACTTATAAAGTCGACATTTGTAGGGGCTGTATCAGTAACCTTAACATTCTTTAGATCAATGTCGCCAGTATTAGTCACTGTTAGGTGCCACGTAAATTCCTCCCCAACTGCAACCTCCGATTTACTGACATCTTTTTCGATATCAACACCTGGTTTATTAACCTTAGGAATATTCTTACATTTGACTACTGCAGGATCCTTCTTTTCTGGAAGACTTCCTTCTGGATCAGCCTTAGCAACATTATTATAGTAAGTTCCTTCCTTACTGCACTTCTTCTCTATCTGAGAATCATCTGCCTTAATTACAGCCTTCATAGTAAATGTCACAGACTTATCAATATCAATTGACTTAACTACTACTCCCTTAGAAGCATTGAAGAAATCAGAATCATTACCTACTGTCTTACCATCCTGCTTTAGAGTGTTATCAACATAAGTTACTCCATCAGGGAGAACATCCCAGACTTTTACATTTGTAAGTTTTGTCTCACCAGTATTCTCGACTACTACCTTGTACTCAAACTCCTGGTTAGCTTTTACAGAAACTGCAGAGTTATTATCATTAGCGTCCTTACCGTTGACATATTTTATTATGCTGAAATCTGGAGTCTTTGGCTGCTCTGGTGGTTTCTCTACCTTTATAGTAGCTGCACAAGATTTACCGCCATCTCCGATTTTCTTACCATTTAGCACAGCAATAGAAGCAGCTTGGATATTATATGTTCCCGGCTTAGCATATGTATGGCTAAATGTTACTTTGTTCGCAGAGTTAATAACATTTCCATTACTGCCATCACCATAACTGATGATATATCCGTATTGTCTAGCTGCACCACTTACAGAACCACTTACTCCAAACTTGAATCTAGTCCTATCAAGCTTATCGACCCTAAGGGCAGTACACTTTGTCGCACCAGTTGGTGGCTTAGGAGGTGGCGGTGGTGTATAGGTTGGAGTCCCAGTTACAGGGTTGCCACAAACTGTCAAAACAGCATACTGGAACTTGCCATCAGAGTCTAGCTTAATCCAAGCCTGCAAAGATCCATGGGAATCTTTAAACGCCACGCAAGTGTCACGCTCATAGATTTTTGTCCCGCCACCAAGATCTATCTCAGTACTTCCTTTAACGCAACCTGGCCTATTTCTTGTTATATTTTGTCTACCAGTTGACTTTGCATTTGTTGCAACCTTCTTGCCACCTAGCCAGATTGTACCGTCCCCCTTTACCGTACCAAGTGGTAGGTTTCCTAGATTTTTATCATCAATTCCATAATGATCATAGATCCTATCTATATCACCAGCATTATGATAAGCGGCTACATTCTTATTAAAGTTACCTTGAGTTGGACCAGTTCCACCGCTAAAAGCACCACACCTAACAATTGAGTTATCAGTACAGTCACCACTAGCAGCGCTAGCGTTGATTAAAGTAACAGAACCAGCAACAAGAGCTAATAGAGCAAGAGCAACGAGAGGCTTACTCTTAAAGAAGTTCACAGCCTTCTTAAATGTACTAGAAAATACATTAGTTTTTTTAGAAGATTCTTTCTCTGACATAACTAAATCCTTTTTTTACCTAAATAAGTTAACGTTAAACTTAATTGATACGCTGGAAATCTCTCGTTTCTTGCCTATCCAAATAACTTTGTATAAATATAACAAAAGATCCTAGAAAAAGTCAAGTCCAAAATCCACTATTTAACAGAGTAAGCATAAGCCCATTTCTAGAGCTCGTGATCCTCGTCCATCCCAGTAGAGGTCATCTGGCTACCAGTTACCAGAACATCCCTAGGTCTT
>JAKOXJ010000020.1 GCA_029781075.1 bacterium
TAATGACGAGCCGTCTTTTCCATAACCTGCATTATTGATAAAAAGTGACTCGAATAGCTTATTATCCATTTTAGCTTCGTAAGCCTTAGACTTTGCCTTGTTACCATAGATTTGCCCAGACCTATAGTAATATGGGGTCTTTTTCTTTACTGTTTTGCTGGAAAGATAATTATCTAAAACATAGAAACTCCCATCAGTATCCAAGCTAACAGCAGACCCAGCCCCACCTGCATCAAACCCAAGTCTAACTTCTTTTTTATTAATGATATCCACTAGCTGAGCTGGCCCATGGAGGTCAGATCCCTCTGTTATTTCGGAGTTATTAGATTTGCTCTCTCCAATAGATAGATATTTGTCTGACTGATTTGTCGGTAATAATATTCCAGATGATTCAAAAATAATTGAGAGCTTACCATCTTTGTCTACAGCATATAAATTCTGGTTGTTTGGCTTTTCTCTATCAAGTGCCACTATACAGACTATACTGTTGTTTAGAGAATCTGGGCACTTAGACAGATTCTCTGCTCCAGTAATTAATAGGTCTGAGGTAAGTTGAATCTTATTGAAGGTAGTTACATTGAATGAATCCAAATCTGGGCCTCCATCTCCTTCGGAGTCTATAAATGAATTGTCGTCTACCATATAGATAGAAGAGTCCTTTTCTGAATACTCAACCATATTGGTTTTAAAAGGTAAATTAGAGACAAGGTATAGATTTCCACTTGCGAAGTCTAGGTACCAAGTGTACTGCTTTGTACTACTGTCTACTCTCTTACCCATTGACCTTAGTTTTTCTTCGACCAAAGTGTAATAGAAAGAGGATTTGAAGTTAATTAAGACACCCTTTGAGCCGGCCCAGAATATCCTGTGTGGAGCGGGGAGACGTGATCCACTGTATAAGACATCGTCCTTGTTGCTAGCAATATCCCGTGATAAAAAAGCAGACCCGTTATAGTAGTAAAGCTTATTACTCCCATCCAAGTGACCAAAGTTTAAGTCACTCTTTAAACCAGTGTCTTTTAGCTCGTACCTTTGGAATTGTTTACGAGGCCATAGAGAATATAGAAAAATTGCCAATACTAGTAGTGCCGCAGCCATAATTAGCCTTTTTCTTAGCTTTGGATTGTTTTGTACTTCCAGGATGAATTGATCAAACATATATACTCTCTTAATTTACTCTATTCTGGTAGGCTCTGGTAGGTCTTGTATAGCTCTGGCCCGATATCCTTAAACTTCTTCTTGTTATCACTGGGGCATTTTTCTCTTGAGCAGCCGGGTCTCGACTTACCCTCTGCTGCATCAATGTGTAAGTGGACGGTTCCACAGCCATTAGCAGCTGGGCCAACTACAGCTAGCTGTTGACCTACCAGGAGTTCATCGCCCTCTGAGACATGGTTATTAAAGTCTAGATGTAAATAGGATATGGTTAAATTATTCGCTGGATTGTAAACACTGATCATTTGACCGGGGCATTTATCTTGGGTGATACGAGTGACGGTCCCAGATAAAAATGCTGCTACAGGAGTCCCCTCTGTAGTGAGTATGTCATAGGCTGTATAAGGGTGACCGGCGATATCAGTAGTGTTATTGTGGAATATTCCTTTATTCTCAATCTTTGATTTTGTAGTTATGAGAGGGAAGGCATTATCCCCAACAATGGCTGCGAAACCTCCACCGCATGCCAATCCTCCAGTGGACCCGTGTACTGTTCCGCTTGTGACCGACGTACTGTACTCATCAAAGGCCTTCCTTGCCCTGGAAGCCCTCTCCGAAAGTGCTGATACGCCTGCTCTCTCGAAAGTTCTTTCCCATGCGTCTGAGGCATCCTCTGGGGAACTTGTAGCCTTAACTGAAGTCATTACATCTTTATAGTATGGATCTGCCAATTCTTTTTTTAGATATGCATAGTTAGCAGCATCAGTCGCGTGTTCAGACTCGCTTGCCATAAATCCTTGCTCTATAGCAAAATCTATGAAAGATCTTTGGCGACCGCCAGTCCACTGTGCCCATCCATATCCTCCACTAAAGGCTGGGGGTCCAGGAGACACACCCTGGTTAACATCAGGCGGTAGGTTCTCACCGCCAGACTCCCACATAAAGTTACCCACTATTCCTGCGGCTTGCTCTGCGCTAAGTTGGTAATCACCAACTAGTAATTTCATTAGGTTGGTCCGTCGTTCAGCAGGGTCGCTACCAAGACTCATATTCTTGTCTACATTCTGGCCACTTGCCGTTCCAACTGAGCATACACATGATCCGGTGTCCACAGAAGAGCTTGTACCATTTGTAATCGCCTTTGATACTAAGGTTGATAGTTCTGTATACGAAGATGGATGTACACCATCAGCACTTATTGTAGTATTGTTGTCTAGGTATTTAATCTGGGATGTAGTTTTTAAAAGATTATTGAACTCTGTGGCACCATTTACTAAGTCTGATCTTGAGACATTTAAGCCTAGCCATAATATTGGTGCACTTGGGTTAGCCTCTTTAATGGCGTCTATCATATCCTGTATGCCTGCTCCAGTCATCTTGCTGTCAGGATTCGTGCCTAAGACTACTATTACATACTGAGCTGCAGCTAGATTCGCCGGCTTGCTCTTCGCAATTGTTATGCCCTCAGAGAGAGACCTGCCCACCCTTGTATCTGATGTTATATTCCACCCGTCAGAATCTTTAAGGTCGGTGGGGAGTGCGCCACTCAGACCCTGACCAATAGAATCACCTAGGACAAATATCTTCCCAGGAGTAGAGGTCGTAGCCGACTGGGTTACTGAGACCGAATCACTACAGGATATACTTTCTTGATCATCCCATTCAGAGAGATGGTTAACATCATCAGTTTGTGCTTCTGTTGCAGCCTGAACCATTGCCTGGCAAGACGAAAAAATAACTAACAATATCGCAATGACTGTGACAAGGCTCTTTATAAGAGGTCGGAGTCTAAAGTTAGTAACTATCATGGGTTAACTCCTATATGTATATGATCATCATGACCAGGCACATAAAGCCCGGGAGATGCTTGACCGCCATCCATAGTATAAGGCTGACCTGCAGAACCATTAAAGAACATCTCATTGATACCAAGCTGGTCTCTGGCTGCAAAAACTTTTGACATTACTTCACCGGCTACCTCCTCGTTACCTATATCGAAAGCTAGGCCTTTGGGATGTAGGCCGTTATTACAGTGGTGCCCACTATCAACTGCCCCTATCCTAAGGTTGGCGCCAGTATTATGCAATATGTAGTCCATAACCCTTAAGACTTTAATGTTTATTGCTACAGTTGGGCCTTCTCCATTGCCACAAGAACCGGAACCGCTTTCTATATCTTTCCTATCAATGTCCTTATCAAAAACAACTCGACCAGAGTTTAAGATACTCTGTGAAAGTGCCTTATAGTCTGCATTAGTATTAACTGTGCCCGCAGTGGTGTCGCTCCCAGAGCCGGAACCGCTGCTAGATCCTGTTGGGGCATCCTCAAATCCACATATCTTATCGTTGACCCTAAAGTTGGTGCCCATGGCGTCCGTAGAAGAACATACTAGTCTACAGCCATCTATCTGCGTAGAAGTTCCCGTACCATCTGGGTCTTTCTTTGTCTCATCTGTACCATCCTCGGCTTCTTTTCTTTTTGCGTCTATTGCAGAAGTCTGAGAATCACATTTGTCTGGGTCGGCGAGATCTTGGAGCTGCTCATCTGTTAGACCATCTATGTAGGAGTCTGGGATACCATAACATATGACGCCAAACTCTGTAACGGCCTGGCCCTTTCCATTTACATAACCACATGCGCTTTTCTTTGTTTCTGTATCTTCAGCATATGCGGTATTTCCGAAACCTGTATGATTTGAGCCGCCGAAGACTAGGGCTAGATTATTCATTGGGTTGATAAAGTTACCAACGCCTCCATCCATTACAGCCATACCCAATAGGCCTGAGGCCATGGTGTCAACATGGCTAATATCAAACATCCTGTCGAAGAAGGAACTGTCGGCGAGTTCTTCTTTTCTTTCTTGAGCTATTGTGGTGTCTAGCTCGGCAACTTGATCTGGCGTTAGCGGAACTCCACCGAGGCCCCCGCCATTGCCGACTCCTTTAGCGAAGGCAAATTGTTGGGACTCACCGCCCCCAACCCATGCGTCTACTAGTCTGGCTCCTGATTTTGTATCTGTCTTAATCCCACCCTGTAACAACTCTGGTCCGGCCAAACTCTGACCAGTTATGAAGACAGTTATTGCATTAGTAACCCAACCGGTTATATTAGTCATTAGCCATTTAATCGGTGGAATATCCGATATCCAGTTTGTTAAGAAGGCAAGATGTCCTGTTACCCAGCCGATAATACCCTTTCCTCCATGATATATCTGTTGCAGGCTAGGGCAATCAGGACCTATATGGGGCAAGTTATTCAGATCAAAACCCGGGACGAGTAGCTTGCTGATACAGGCATCCGTATACTCTTTTAAGCCACCTTGTCCTAATATTCCATTCTGTGCGATGGCGAATAGTGGGCTAAGCGCATTAGCTGGGTCATAATCAACTCTATGATTTTCGCAAGTTAATTGATCATCAGCCATACCTGCCTGCTTGAGAGCTGTTGGGTCTCCACCCTTAAATACTTCACTTCCAGCACCCATAATACTTGAGACGTCAGTAAATTTGACATCTGGTCTGCAGCTATAGCCCGCAGGTTGCTTACCATCAATAGACTTGTAGCCTATTAAATTTGCGAATACCCTACTTGAGCCTAGGCCATTTACCAAACTCATTCTCATATCTCCCGCTGATTGTGCATCCACATAACCTCGTCTCTCTTCGCTGACGGTGCTATCCATAAAATTTGCTACATCTACCATAGACTGAGAGTTCATCGTACTTATCCAGTGCTGCAGACTATTGTCCGTAGCCATATCTAGCAAGTCCATAATTGTTAAGGCAAACAAGATCCAGCCTATGACGGGTAATGCATCGGTCGCCGCTTCTCCTAGCTGGTTGGCTAGAGTCTCATTAAACTTTGCTATCAGATCTTTTACAATTTGGATCTCTATCTCCTGCAGATTCTTACCTGCATATTTTTCTAGGAGTTTTACTACCTCTTCATCTCCAAGCTTTGCAGCAGCGGCCCTAAAAGCCTTATTCTTCTCTATCAAATCCGCAGGCTTGGCTTTAGAAGATTCCCCACTAAAGAGTACCTCTAAAAGAGCTCCTACCCTTGCGTCACCATGGCTCACAACAAACCTGGTTAGATACTGCCTAAACTCTGATGTTGCCTTTAGTTTGACCGCATCAATGTTATCCAGAGTTTTTGCCACTTTTTTTGAAGGGAAGATATGGCTAGGCAAGCCAAGATCCCTTAAATAGCCCGCTTTTAAGTTCCTCCTTTTTAAGAACTGCCACCATTTAGTGTCATCTTTTAGTGTGGCCTTCATTTCTTTTTTAAGAATCTGAGACGCCTCTCTTTTACCAATGAATTCTGCCGTGTCTATATCTGGCACGCCAAACTTACCAGATGCCGTAAAGTTGCCACCTTCCGAGGCGGGTCGGTCTATGGTAATTTTATAAGGCTTACCCGAGTCTCTTTGACTATAGTCGTACTCGATGTTAATCCCGTGCTCGGCAAGCATATCTTCCATCTTGGCTGCGTGCCAGTCATTGAATAGCTGAGAGAGGCGTGTGTCCCTTTCTTCTACACGAGGTCGACATGCTCCTATACCAGAGACATTACCAGCTAGGTTATAGGCTGATTTACATTTTTCTACCGCTACTCTGTTTTTCATGTAGGAATAGAGCATTTTTTGACCCATCTTGTCCACGGCATGTTCGGTATATGCAGAAACTCTGTCTTGTACCCAACCCTGAATAGCATGAGGTATTGCTCCGATTATGCCTATAGGTACTGCTGCGGCTATTGCAAAGACAGCCCCAAGAGCAAGCATTCTAACTCTTCTTTTAGCACGACCTCCTAAGTTAAAACGATTGACCTTTTGACCATCAGCTTTTGCTTGTTTCTCTTTTATGGAATTTAAGAAGTCTTGATTATCTTGGTCTAAGATATCACTTAGCTTACGAGCTTCTGAGCTAGCGGAAGAAGAACTTTGTTTCGATGCTGATTTTTTATCATCCTTATCGTCGCTACTGCTAGATGGTTTGCCTAGAGTTGGCTTGAAGCCTGGGCTCGGTGACTTAGGAGCATTGCTTGATGATGAAGATAGGCCAAGACTTTCTTCGAAGAATGGATCAACAGGGCTATTGGCATCACCAGCGCTCTCCCCATCGGCGAGTTGGCTAATTGGGCTCATTACAGAATCGTTTTGGGCAAGAACGTCATCAATAGAACCAAGAGTTTTGTCAGTGTCTTCGAGAATGTCCCGACTAGCCTGTGGGGCAGAATCAGATGTCGGAAGCGGAACTTCTCTGTCAATTCCCGGTAGATTTTCTCCCCTTGGACGCTGTTTGTGTACTCTATCGGCCATTACTTAAGGTTTATATTTCTAGACCCTTCCTTGGGGTGTTTGTGGTGGGGTGGATGTTAGATTACTGTTCATGGCTTCGAAGCGCTGCTCCGGATTCTGTTGTTGGAGCTGGTATGAGGCATCTGCGATAGACGAAATCTCCTGAGCCTTAGCAAGTTGAGCGGGATCAGTTGTTATAATCTCTGTCTCTGTCGCACTTGGCTCGATCTTAATATGAACGTGGTTAGAGCCCGCAAACAAAAGACCTTGGCCTACCGGGAATTG
>JAKOXJ010000063.1 GCA_029781075.1 bacterium
TGTAGGTCTTGGTCTTGCCAGAGCCTGGATGGGTTATTTCATTAAGAAATTCGCCATCGTTTGTAAGTAGGATAAGTCCACAAGAGTCTTTATCGAGCCTCCCCGCAATATTTAGGTTCAACTTCTTATACTCTTTTGGTAATAGCTCGTATACGGTCGGTGCTCCACCTTGGGAGACTTTTGAAGATAGATAACCAATCGGTTTATTTAGGAGTAGATAAGTTTTCTGGATCTCTTCCAGTTTAATTACTTTACCAAGGACTTTTACTTCATCTTTCTTCCCTACTCTATTACCAAGAGTTGCGACTTCGTCGTTTACTCGAACTTTTTTTGCAGCTATAAGGTCATCGGCTGCCCGCCTGCTAAGTCCGAGAGCAAGAGAAAGATATTTATTTAGTCTCATACCCTATATTATAGCTCAGACCCAGATAAGAGTTAGGGCGAGCTCTCCGTAAGAAAGATCTAGACCTTCTTCTCTGGCTTTTGTCTGGAGGTCTTTGAGGATGTAGCGAGATTCTAAATCCAAGCTTTTGTTTCTTTCTAGAACTTTTTTTAGTTGGTTAATTTGCTTTGCTGGGGGCTTTAGTTTTTTGAATTTTGTGAGCTCGGTTTGCTTATATTCTGCTTTATTTATGTGTCTAGCTAAATGACTGATAACGGTCTGTTCTTTTATTTCTCTTTGTTTAGCGACTTCTTTTATGGACTTACCTTTAAGCAGAAGATCTATTGAAGTTTTGAAGCTGTCTTTTCTACCTTTTTGGCCATTATTGCTCCCTATCTTTATATTGGAGATCTTTTCGGCTTGTAAAACTCCGCTTTTTGCTTTGATGGATTCTTCGATTTTATTATTAATCTCTTTTTTGTTTAGTTTGTTAAGTCTCATACTGGCAAGCTCAGAATGGTCAGAGAGCTGAGAATTTATTTTTATAATACTTGGATTGATTTTGAGGGACATCTCATTAAAGCCTTCTAAATGGAGGCCTTCTAAGGTTTTTACTCTGGATAGTGCGACATAGCCCATACCATATTCAAATACTTTCTCTAGATTGATAAATGCTGAATCAAGAGTTAATCCCTGGCTTTTGTGGATAGTAATCGCCCAGGCCAGGCGCAGTGGGATCTGGGTGATGGCTGCGAGATCCTGCCCTTTTTCATCTTGAATAGACCAAGAATTTGGCTCGGCAATGATCAATCTCCCGTCAGTAGATTCTACAATTGGATACCCACTATCTTTCTTAAAGTTAATAATTTTACCTCTAGTTCCATTGGCGTAGCGACCTGACTGGTCATTTTTTATAAACATGACTTCTGCACCTATTTTTAGTTTGAGCTCCTCAGGTGCCAGGCATGATTTCAGCAGAGTTTCAACCAAAGCTCTCTTGCCTGCTTTTTCTGTATAGAAGATTTTTTCTTTAGTGTTTAACTTGGCGAGCTCAATATCGTTGATTAGGTCAACGTCAGCATTGTGACTAAAAAGTTGGGTTACTCCTTCTTTTTTATTTTCTAAAGACCTGCTCGAAAGAATAGATATATCTGAACTACTTGGATTCCCAGCTCTGATGTTGTTTAAAATAAGTGTCAGATCATCTCCCGATTCTTGGCGATGCTGTTCTTTTAGATAGCAAACAACTGGCTTCATTTCACTCCAGGCTTTTGAATGAACAACCATGGCGAGCTCTTTAGAGTATCTATTGATTGGCGGTAGCTGAAAAAGATCTCCACAAAGGATTATTTGAATACCTCCAAATGGAAGGTCGTTTTCTTTCATGTGTTTGCAGACTGTATTTAGGTTCTCAAAAAAATTAGCCGAGATCATCGAGATCTCATCAATGATGAGTATTTTTGTAGAGTTAAATCTTTTTTGGAGCTCCTTCTTTTTGGCAAGTTTCTCCAAGTCTTTTTCTGTGATTTCTTCTTTAATCCCGATTCCAGACCAAGAATGGATCGTCGTTCCGCTAATGTGAGTCGCAGCGATACCTGTCGAAGCTGTTACGGCGATACCGATCCTATGTTCTCTAGCCCACTTAATGAACTTGTTCAAAGTATAAGTTTTACCAGACCCAGCTTGGCCGGTAAGAAAAACGTTTACTCCCATTTGGAGTATGGTGAGGGCTTGATCTTGGAGCATTAAGCTTAAGTATAGATTAAACTCCCCTCTGTTTTGCGCTCTAAAAATACATCACTTTCTGCTATAATAGGACATATTAATGGCCCCATCGTCTAACGGTTAGGACATCAGATTCTCAATCTGGCAATCCGGGTTCGATTCCCGGTGGGGTCACCAAAGTAGAATTTATATATGGGCATAGCCCATTTTTATATATAGGGGCGAGGAGCAAGTGTTATTCACTATTAACTAATAATATCGCCAGTGCTTTTAATTAGGTTGTAAAGAGGATAAACTTACAGGCAATAATAAAATTGCTATGTTATCTTCGAAATTACGAGTGGATCCACAAGAACTGATAGCAATGTTGGATGAGCTCGAAGATCCTGGGAGTCCAAGACATCAAGCGGCTGCCGTAGTTATTGAGGCTGCTATGGATGGAGGGTTGCTGCCCTCTCCGTTTTATAAAGGTAGGAGTATGTTTGAGAGCTTCTTCGCGCCATTATGTATTAGGTTAGGTATTGCTACTAGAGTTTGTGAGGTGGCGTATGAACTAGATCCAAGGTTACCCTCTTATGGTTTTGATCAGGAGACAAAAGTTGCTTTTGAACATTGGGATAGAAGAGGTATTCTGGCAGGTGTAGATCTGCCGGCTGAGAGAATATGGTACGAGCAGGTAATTCCAAGAGCCGTGTTGTTCGGGTATGATGCGACTACTGCCTAAGTGTTTGCATCCATTAGGCGATTGGCTTCTGCATCAGCAAGTTTGTTGAATTCTCTAAGGACGTGACTGAACTCAACCGTCTTAAAGCCAGAAATAAGTCTTTTAATTTCTTCGTAGACTACGGCTAGCTCTCGGTTTTTTACTTTATAAATTCCCTTCATCTGGTTCACTACTAGAAGGCTATCCAGTCTAAATTCTATTTCTTCTACGCCAAGATCTTTGGCTCGCTCTAGAGCGAATAAAACTGCACGATACTCTGCCTGATTATTGGTCGTAATACCTAAGAACTTACCGCCAGTCTCTAATACGGTGTTTCCGGTCTCATCCTGGATAACGAAACCGCTGGCGCTTGGTCCGGGATTGCCTCTTGAGCCTCCGTCGGCGTTGATAACTACTTTTTTAGGAAAGTCTGACATATCTTTCTATTCATTATAGCAAGCTTACTGGTAATTCAGTTTTGATCGATCACCTAGTACTGTGGTCCAGGTTTGGCCTCTATTCAGCTTAACCTCGCTACCAGAAGAATCTTTAAAAGTGATTTGCTCAGATTGAGTGGGTTTATACCAGGTCACTGGTGTTGCTGTACCATCCTGGAATATTACTGCTTCTCCACTGCCTGTAGTTTTGTAGGCAGAACGTGAGCCATCTTCTTGGACTATCGAATAACTTGATATCATGGCAATTACAACCTTGGGCTCGATTTGTTTCCCTGCCTTATCTAGATGTGGCGCCCCACCCTGAGACCTCAGATAACTGTTATTAGTAGGATTATAAGTAAAGACTGAATTGTATGGTTTTGAAGAGATATTTAGATTTATAGCTGATACTGTAGGGCTTTGTGGTTTCTGGTCATCTTTTCTTGGGAAGGATGGGAAATCTTCTAGGTTATATTTTTTTGAGTTATTAAAAATATCTATCTTTTCGAAACTAGTATAGACATTATGCGGAGCCTTTCTGTCAGTTGATCTCCAAAAACTTTTACCGTTGGCGAACTGGTCCATATCTTTCCAGGTTCCATCGTGAACTAGCTTGAGAGCCTTTTGGCTACCTCCTACATGAGCAATTGTTGGGTTAAATGGTCTTAGCCAGTCTAAATAATATGGCCTCAGCGATCTGACTGGCCCAATTTCTTTTGGTGTATCTTCTTGGAAGATAGTGGCAAATCTTGTAATACCCCCTTCGGCAATGGCCTCGAAGACTATGCCGGCGTCGTTTAGCCCAGATTGAGGTCTGGCGTCGACGGAGTTTTCTATCATTATTGCGGTTAGTGGTCTATTTGCTTGTTCTTCCGTGATCTCTACTCCAGTAAGTGGTGAGTAGATTTTTTCTGAAGAGCTTGCCTTAAGTTTTGATTTGGATATCTTTACCTGTTGAGGTGTGCCACTGGGCTTTATAAAAAGAAAATAAGATATCACAGAGGCTATCAATAGTGTAAGCAGCCCTAATGCTATCTTTTTCTTTTTGTAGGAATGTCTTGTTTTTGGAGCTAAGCTTTTAGCTCGGCCTATTGATCGTGGTTCTTTGATGGGTTGTTCAGCCCCACTCTGATCTTTTTGCATTTTTGTTTTTTTAACTAACCTAAGGTTCTAGGCTGATATGCTTAAGCTTAGCACTAAGTATATATTACTTCAAACTGTAGAGGGCGGCGGCGACCGAAGTGGCCAGGTTCATACTACTAACCCTTTCTTTCATAGGTAGTCTGATTATCATCTCTGCAGAGTCTTTAAACTCTTGAGATATACCGTCTCTTTCTGATCCAAAGACATAGATGGCTTGCTTTGGAATTTTAGTTTTGAGCTCTTGATCAAGCTCCAGGCCTCTTTCATCAAAGCAGATGATTGGTAGATTCCGGAACGATTCCGGAACGACACTCTCTGTAACTTCTATAATGTTGAGGGCAAATTGGAGGCCTGCTCCAGCTCGAATTGCTCTGAAGTTCCAGGCATTTGATGCACCGGTGATTATTAAGTTATTTATTCCAGCCGCTGCGCAAACTCTAACTACGGCTCCAATGTTGTCGAGATCTCTAGGGTCATCAAGCATCACTGC
>JAKOXJ010000071.1 GCA_029781075.1 bacterium
GTAGAGGTGTTTGTAACATTCTTGTTAACGTTTATATTTTTTAGGGTAGTTCCATCACCAGCAAAACCAGCGATACCGCCGACATATCTATATCCTCTTATGCGAGCGTTTTCGAGGCTTACAGATTCTATATCAGCGTGGTCAACTGCACCGAATAAGCCTACGTAGCTTTCATCATTCTCGCCCTCCCCAACTATATCGTCAACTCTATCAATGTAGAGATTACTGATCTTGTGGTTCTGGCCATTAAAATTTCCTGTAAATCTTGCTTCACCACTTCCGATCGGCTGAAAGCCCTTGTAGCCAGAGTTAATAGAGGGACCCCAGTTCTTACTCTCTATGCAGTCAATATCATTATTTAAGATGTAGTGGGCGCCAAGATTATTGTTCATCTCTCCTAGCTGGACGCAATTAGCTATTACAAAAGGAGCTTCGGCGCTACCATCGCCTGGCCCAGAAAACGCATTGGTAGTTCTTGTACTCAATAGTAGTGAGAATACTAGTATTAATGCAGAAATAATACTTAAGCGAGACAGTAAGTCCTTTAGGTTGATACCTATAGAACGCTCTGAAGAAGCTCTGAAGGCTTTCATTAGTTTTGTCATAAACTCTCTCAACAAATTGTTGTTTGGTAGAGATTATGACAAAGTGCTTACGTCTAATTCAATAGTGGAAAGAGTCTTATTTTTTGCTTTTGATAAAGTTATACACTTTTACAGCGATACAAGCGCCAATCATTATGAGCGATATTCCTAGCATATAGTTTAGCTGGGAGTTAAAGCTTGCTACAAAACTGTTATATAGGTTTTCCGCAACGGTCCTTAGGTTGGTGTTACTGAACTGAGAGAGTACTGGAGGCCTAAAAAGTGGCCCCATAAGTAAACCTAGGAGGTATCCGGCGAGAACAATTAGGCCTTGGGGTAGTAATACTTCGAACCTGATCTTCCTTGCTTTAATATGTGGCCATGCCAGTATTAAAAGACCAGAAATGAATGTGATTGGTGCAAGCCACATGAATAGTGTGCCTAGCTTATAGAACTTAGGTAGCTTTGAAACGTCTAGAAGTGTAACTTTGTCTGGGACTTGTTCTACTTTTGTGGCGGAGTCTTCCTTGCCGGCTAGATCGATTAGTTTGGCAACAGTCTGTTTAATACCAGAAAGATCGATCTCGATGTTCTCATTATTCTTGCTTGTTAGAACAATTTGGAGTTTTGCGGCAACTTTTTGAACGCCAGCTTGCGCTTGAGACGTGGCAAGTAAGCCAGAAATAAACTTTGTGGCTGGTTCTTGCACTACGTTTTTAGCAAGAGGTCTATTGGCAAGGGCTTGATCTACAACCTCATTGGCAAGGGCATTTCTGCTTGATTCTGATAAGAGAGAATCTGTAGTCGTCTGGCTAAAATTCTGGGTGTTAAAAATGGTCTTATTCACCCATATTGCAGAGTTAGCTATGAGAAGGAAAAATACCGCAAGTGATGATAGTAGAACAAACTTTAATTTTGAGTTGATGTGGAACTTCTTTCTTTTCTCTTCTTCGACTTTTTTCTTTGGGGCAGCCATACTAACTTTCTCCTTTTTTACTTCCTCTTCTATTTTGGCCTATCTCTATCCTGCGGTCAATTCTGTTTTTGAGGAAGTTGTTGGCTGCATAGACGAATATACCGATTCCAACGAATACGTAGAACATCGTGAATATCTTTCCGGCTGCAGTCTTGGGGACAAAGTCTCCATAGCCAACAGTAGCTAGAGTTATGATTGTGAAGTAGGCGCTATCTAACCAGTTCCATTTTTCTACAAGATGATAGAAAACTACACCAAGACTTACAAAGCTTAAGAATATGGCTACTAAGATTTTGTTTGCATTAGGATTTGCTTTTGCCTTTTCTAAATCAGCTGCCATATTATTTCTTTTTATTCTTCTTTCTTTTTAAGGGTCTGATGACTCTTCTACCTGCTGAACGTAGGACTTCTACGGCAACTAGATAATAAGGGAAGCATAGAATTACAAGGAGCGTACTAGAAAGTAGTCCAAAAATTAGGGTTACACTTAGGCTTTGCCAAAATGGATCCTGTAGAGCAAGCGGGATTAGCGCGACTACTCCAGTGATGCTTGTGGTAAGTAGTGGACGGAATCTAGCCTGGAGTGCGCTGGCGATAGAATCAATTCTTCCTGCTCCTTTTCTACGTTCTTGGTTGGCAAGATCCGTAATCAATATTGTATTATTTAGGGCTATACCAATTAGGGCGAAGAAGCCTAACATCACGAAGAAGCTTGCAGAATTATTAGTGTAATAGAGCCCCATACCAACTCCTAAGAAGCTAAATGGTATAGCTAAGAATATAAATAGTGGCTGTAAGAGACTCTTAAATTGGAAGGCTAAGAGTATGTACATTCCGATTAGCATGATTGGGAAGGCAATCATCATTGATTTGAACGACTCTTGGTTACTCTCTTCAAATCCGGCGTCAGTTACAAGGGCATCCTTTGGTAGATCATAGTCCTCGGCATTAAAGTTGTCTTTGATGAATTTTCGTGTTGTCTCGATAAGCTCGGTACTTGAGTCTGTGTCAAAGCCAACACTTAGAGAAATGTAGCTTTTACCGTTAATTCTCTGAGTTAGGTTGCCCGTATCTGAAGGAAGGAATTTTACGACTTTGAATTCTTTGCCACTTGGTGTCTTTAGATTCGCGGTAACTAATTTTGCCTGGATATCGGCCAACATCTCCTTTGAGTTTTCTTTATTATCAGAAACTACCCTTATTTCTAGCGGGAAGTCTGCACTAGGTCCGCCGGCTCCTGCACTAGATGCGCTGACTAGAATTCCTTCTGCCTTAAGAGCATTGAACGACTGCTGGAGCCTGCTAGCGATTTGTACAGACGTATCATCGCGCTTATTTAGATCGGTGAGTTCTATTGTGACCTGGGCATTTTGGGTGGAGCCGGTGTTTGAATAGGTGACTTGTTTGATATTCTTAGCTTCTTTGGCAATTACTTGGTCTACTTTTTGAGATTGGTTAATTGCCTCGCTAATTGATGATCCCGCCTTAAAGGTTACATTCACAGCCAGCTCAGTACTGTCTTTTTCTTTAGGGAAGATATCGAAGCCAGCTTTACTAAAGTAACTTCCTCCAATCATCGTGGCGGCTAGGCTCAGAAGTATAAAACCGGTAGTAATTAGGGCTCCCTTTTTTCTATTCTTACTTGTGTAGCGCACTAGGTTAGACAGCTTGGTAGAAGCGAACTTTTCAAACTTCTGTATTGGGTTATGCTTTGGTTCTTTCTTTGGCTTTGAGAGCAGGAACCCACTAGCAAAGAATGGGATTAAACTCAGGGAGAAGATCAATGATAGAGCCAGAGAGATAATGATCGTGATAGGAATTGCCCTTATAAAGCCACCCAGGATACCGTTAATAAATAGCATTGGAGTAAAGGCGAATATGGTTACAAGAGTACCTGCCGTTGATGCTCTGGCAATCTTACCTATAGCTTCTTTTACGACTTCGCCTCTCTCTTGATGTTTATTCTTCAGGGCGTCAATTGCTTCAGAAATGATCGTAGCATCATCTACTATAAGGCCTAGGGAAAGAATTAAGGCGAATAGAGAGATGACATTTAGAGTCAGTCCAAAAAGGTAAAGGACTGTTACTGTAGTAAGTATTACTGTCAGCATTGTTAGGGCTGTGGCAAGGCCAGCTCTCCAACTGACCAGCATAAAGCTAACCAGGGCTACGATAACAAAGCCTTCGAGCATGTTCTCTTGTAGGCTAGAGATCTGAGATCGAACCATTGGTGCAAAATCTGCTGACACCTTTGCTTCGAATCCTTCCATCTTACCCTTTGACATGTAGGCATCTATCGCCTTGGTAATATTATCGGAAGCGTCCAGTGCATCCTGACCTTCTTTAAACTTTATACCAATATTTACTGTGCTGTAGTACTTTATCTCTCCATTATCACTCGTCTTTACACCTAGGGTATCAAAGCTGTCCTGGATCTGGGCTTCTTGGCCAGTCCTTGGATCTGTAGCAACCTTTAATTGAGAAATAACAGTTGATGAGGCTACCCCGTCCACTGAGCTCAGGTAGTCAGCAAGACCCTTGGCGGCTTGAGTAGTCTCTAAGACTGTATGATCTTGAGTCGAATATACCCCTACAAGCAGGTTGTACTCGTTGGCAAACTTTGAGGCGTCTATAGACTTGTATTCGACTTTGGCCTGCTCCGGTAGTTTGGCTGTACTGATTTTTTCTTGAGCTATCTTTGAACCATCCGCAGAGCTAACATTATCCTGATAAGTGATGAGGATATTTGCGAAGTTATCAGTAGAGGTGGCTGAGACTTCTTTAATCTCTGGGACATTCTTCAGGGCATTAGATATAGGTAGAGTTACATCAGAATCAACCTTGCTTTTATCTCCTACAAAATAACTGGCGTTTACTACACTAATTGGTACTTGTACGCTTGGAAACCCTTCTCTTTGGATCAGGTTAGTATAAGTTAGAAGTCCGATTAGTAATAAAGCTACCCAGGCAAATAAGCTAAACTTCTTTTTCTTAAAAAATAACAGGCTAAACTTTTGCAGATGAGTTAATTTTTCTGACGATTTTTTCATAAAATTATAAGATGATATTTTTGGCTGGGGCGGTAGGGGTCGAACCTACGATCTTCGGTACCAGAAACCGCTGCCGTACCACTTGGCCACGCCCCATTATTCTTACCGAACTGCTATAATTTTACCATATGATAAGCAAGGACTTCCTCCGTAAACTATTAATTGTCACTGGAGCTCTTCTAATAACCTCTCTGCTAGCCTATGGATTAAGGAGTGATAAAAATAAAAAACCTAAGACTGATAGTTCTGTAACTGAAAAGTCTGAAGTAAAAAAAGAGTCTGTGTCTAAGAGACCACAGTTAGATATTAAAACTGCTACGAGTCAGTATGTGTTAGTAAATAAGACTTATGGAATTCAGCCAGAAGACTATAAGCCTGGCGACTTAGTAGTACCGGATGTTGCGACAAGTTCTAGCGATTCTAAAGATGAACAGTCCATAAGAGAGATAATCAGACCGAGCCTAGAAAAAATGCTTAAAGATGCAAAGGCTAGTAACCTAGACCTTGTAATGAATAGTGGTTTTAGATCATTTAAGTCTCAGGGCTTTTACTTTAACAACTATGTTAAGCAGTCTGGTCTAGAGGCGGCAAAAAAGTTCTCTGCACAACCCGGACATAGTGAGCATCAAACTGGACTTGCCTTTGATCTGAGTTATGCGGACAGAAAATGCTATTTAGATATTTGCTTTGGCCAGACAGATGCTGGAAAGTGGTTAGCAGACCATGCCCATGATTACGGGTTTATCTTAAGATACCCTTACGGTAAATCAGATATTACCGGTTACCAGTATGAACCATGGCATTTTAGATATGTAGGGAAGGACGTTGCTAATGAGATTTATGAGAAAAAGTTAACCTACGAAGAATACTTGAAGAATTTAGGTTTAATAACTCTTTAGTATTTCTACCTTATCATTAAAAATATAACTCTTTAGCTTATCAATTTGAGCTTGCTCAGTGGTTTTAAAGTCATTTCGTTTATTAATAAGATCTTGTGAGCCATACAATAGTGTCCACTTTAGATCTTTTCTGGCAGTTAGCTGAGATTGATTTAGGCCGACTCCGTCTCCCCAAAAATAGTGCATGTAGGTAGGCAAAACTCTTGGTGCTGACACAGAAACTTTGCCACTTTTATCTTTAGATATCTTCATCAACGCAATGGCAGAAAACAGTTGGTCCTGTTTAGTTTGAGAGTTGAGACCGTTGCCAATTGAATTCCATAAAAAAGTGGTCCCTCCATCAGATCTCGTAATTTCTTGGTATGGCTGCCAGACATGTGGTCCGGTTCCGACGATTATGTCTGCCCCTAGATCAGCAATCTGCTTAGCATACTTCTTTTGTGCGGTAGTCAGAGCATGTGAATCTTCCTCCCCCCAGTGAACTGATACTATGACAATATCGGATTTTTCTTTTAAGCCTTTTACTTGTTGCTCAAGGAGTTTTGTATCTGCGAGCATATTTATACCAGTCTCGCTGGATGGAGGATTTATATTATTGATCTCGTTAAAAGCAGTGAAG
>JAKOXJ010000085.1 GCA_029781075.1 bacterium
AGATCATCAAGACTCTCTAGCCTCTTGTTCTCAGTTCTATCATCGCTTGCTACACAAACTATCTTATAGTCCATCTCTCCTTCATCTTCAAAGTTAAGAACACCAAGGATCTTACACTCAACCACTGTCCCAACAGGAATTGGCTCAACACAAACTACAAGAGTATCTAGAGCATCACCATCCTCATCAAGTGTTTTTGGGATAAATCCATAGTTTGCTGGCTTAGGGAAGATACTTGGCTCAACTCTATCTAGCTCAAAAATCCCTTTATCAACACTGTATTCTAGTTTGAGTACACTACCTTGAGGGATCTCAACAACGGTATTAACAATCCCGTTTTTATAATCTCCTGGTTCTATTACTTCGTGGAAGTTCATATTAATTACTACTCGTTTGATTCACCGCTATTATCTGCTTCTTCTGTCTTGTCTTCGGCTGCTGCTTGCTCAGCTTTTTCTACTGGCTTTTCGGGAAGGGTATTAACTGCCTCAGCATCGAACTTAGTGGCGCTCTTAAGTCTAGTACCCTTACCAGCGCGCTCACGCATGTAAGTTAGATAGTTTCTACGAACCTTCTGTCGTCTAACTACCTCAACCTTTTCTACGCTTGGAGCATTAAGCATAAAACCTTTTTCGACTCCTACTCCACTAGCAACTTTTCTAACCAAGATAGAGTTGGCTATACCACCCTTGTTCTTTACTCTGATTACAAGACCCTCAAAGACCTGTACACGCTCTTTAGAGCCTTCTTTAATCCTTTGGCTTACTCTTACGACATCACCAGTACGCACATCCACAACGGCATGTTTCTTAAATTTGCTGGCAACTCCTAATACTTTTTGGTTCATTGTTTTAATTCTCTTTTTTTAAACGCTATCTTAAAGATTATACCAAGAATATCTACCCTGTTGCAACCTGTATATAAGACATAATAAACTTATAGTGATAAGTAAAAATCTATTTGGTGGGATTCAACAAGAAAAATAATAAAACTGATCGGGCAGGTTCAACTGCTCTGTCAACCAAGCCAGCTTCTGGTCAGAGCCCTGTAGAGGCTCTCTTACAGAGCCTAATCGTTACTGCTCAAAAGAATGATGCTTCGAGTCTTCATCTCTACTCAAATAGCAAGTCAAAAAACTGTTACTTCGAAGTGGCCGGTAAACTTCTCCCAACTGGTAAAAAACTGACCGATAAAGTTATCGATGAGTTGCTAGATTATATAATAGACACTTCAAATCTAGAGAAGTCAGAGCTCAATCAGGCTCAAACCGCGTCGATAAGTTTAGATGGAACCAAACTCGAGATAGTCTATCTCCAGAATTCATTGGATGAATCCTCACATCTCATAATAAATCTAGGTGCCCCATCTAGTATAGTAAAAATCTTCGAAGATATTGGTCTATGGGGTAGGTCTTTAGAGCTACTCGAAAGTGCACTAGATTATGGCAAGGGGATAATCTTAATAGATTCCAAAGATCAGTATGCCGTTCGCACCCTATTATCTTCTTCAATAGAGTATCTAAAAGGGAGTAATAAGGTCACCTCAATAAGTTTTGATTCTGGCAACCTCCCTAGCTTAAACATTAAAGACCACGACAGAATCTTCACTAAGATTAATAGAGACAGTAAGTCAATAATAAAAAGATCCTTAAACTCAAGCCCAAGTGTCATAGCATTTCTGGATACTCTAAACAAAGAGACCATATCTATTGCGGTTGAACAATCTCTTAAAGGTAAACTAGTGTTCTTAGTAACCACAGAAGGTGGCTGCAGTAGCTCACTTAAGAGACTGTTGGACATGTCAGATCAGAATGATTTACTGAGCGAGCTTAAGCTTATCATCTCACTTTCCCCAATCCAGACTATTGCCAACTCAAACGGTTATCACAAATTAGATGACAAACTGATTATTCAGATCGAGAACTTCTTTGGACTTGAGATGCCAGAATCTTGGAGCTCAATCTACTCACATGCTGGCATAAAAAGTCCAGAAGAGCTCCTTAAACTTAACTTCCCTATAGTCTCAGAATATAAAGGCCTAACCAATCTAGTAGAAGTCTTTAGGCCAGATGACTATATTATAAGAACTCTAGAAAGGAACCCAAATCTAAGTTTAGAGACAATTCATCAGCTTACAATAAGAGCTGGTAATATGCTTACTAAACGACAAGACGGTCTAATAAAATCCCTCAGAAAAGAAGTAGATCTAGCCGACGTTATAGATAGCTGCAAGTAAAAACCTTTCCGATAGGAAAGGTTTTTATCTTTAGTTATCTCTTTGGAGCTTCATTACGTCCTAGATTTTTCTTAGTCTCTAA
>JAKOXJ010000095.1 GCA_029781075.1 bacterium
CTCCTCACGTTGATGCTGGCGATAATGTAATCGTAGTTAATGCAGCTAACCTAAAGGTTACTGGATCCAAGCTAAAGAATAAAAGATATTACAATTACTCTGGTTACCCAGGTGGATTAAGAGAACAAACTCTAGCTCAAGTGTTAGAAAAAGATCCAGCTAAAGCAATCCAGAATGCAGTTTATGGGATGCTTCCTAAAAACAAGCTTCGTCCAGCTATGATGCAACGTCTAAGAGTTTACCCAGGCATGGAGCACAAACAAGAAGCTCAAAAACCAGTTAAGTTAGAAGTTAAGTAATATAGAGTAAAATAAGAGAATATGGCATCAGCAAAACAATATTATTACGGTCTAGGTAGACGCAAAAGCTCTACTGCAACTTCTCGTCTTTATGCAAAAGGTAAGGGAGATATTACAATAAACGGTAAACCAGCCATTGAATACTTTGATGGTAATGAGTATCTTGTTTCTCGTCTGCAAAAGCCATTTACTACTATCTCTGCAGAAGGTCAGTTCGACGTAACTATCGTAACTAAAGGTGGTGGTCACAGCTCACAAACTGATGCTATCATTCTTGCTGTTTCTCGTTCTCTAGCAGAGTTTAATGAAGATTACCGCTCTACGCTAAAGCGTTCCGGTCTTGTTAAGCGTGATCCTCGTGAGAAAGAGCGTAAAAAGCCAGGCCTCAAACGAGCCCGTCGAGCCGAACAATTCTCTAAGCGGTAGTACTTGCTTTAATAATCTAAAAGTTATAAAATATACTCAAATAACAAGAGAATATTTTATTTTATGGAAGTTTGTAAAAAAACAGGTAAACCATGCCCTCTTAAGGTTCTATGTACAGCCCTTGGGAATGGAACATTAGGTGACTTAGAGGGCGGGTGGTATATCGACGGTCCGTCTCAGCCATCTGAAAAGGTCTCCGCAGCTTTTGCAGAAATGGCTACTAAGCTCGTTGATGAAGGTGACTGCCAAGGACCGGACTCTTATATCCATGATGAGATGGACGGAGATGATCATGATCATTGGGAAGCTCACTCGTGCACAAGTGAGTTTGTCGATGATATAGGTCTAATGGGGCAAGGTATAGGTATCATGGTTACGCACGAACATATAGACTTGTCTCATGTACCTTGTGATCACACAGATACTTTAGAAGCCTAGTTTTTCTGATGTGTTAAAATAAAGACATTGAGATGTTTTGCGTCTTGAAGTGAAAAGATTAATTCGCGGTCTGATACATCTTCCTGACTTGCCAAATACCTAACCCGTCAATCTACAAATTACATATATCCAAATTTCTACATTCTTTGTTTTAGATCCGAGCATAAATCTCCCAATGAGAGGGGAGCCTAAACTTATAAAAAATGGAACCAATAACAATACTACTGGCTGTGGCAGGAGCTAGCTTTGGCTATGCCGGCTCACAGTACTTAACCAAACAAAAAGCAGCTGGAGCTGATAAAAAAGCTTTAGAGAAACTCGAACAAGCCAAAAAAGAAGCCGATGGAATAAAACTAGATGCCGAAAAAGAGGCCATAAAAACTAAAGAGACTGCACAAAAAGAAATTCAAGAAAGCCAAAGAGAGCTTAAAGATCTCCAGAAAAGATTACAAGATAGAGAATTAAATCTTGATAAAAAACTCGAAGACCTTGATAAAAGAAATCAGGATTTAAGAAAGAGCGAAGAAGATCTTGTTTTACTAAAAGAAGAGATCAAGCAAATCAGAGCTCGTCAGCAAGATAGACTAGAAAACATTGCTAAGTTAAAAAAAGAAGAGGCTAAAGAGCAGCTCTTCAAAATGGTAGAAAAAGATACTTCTGAAGATCTAGTGAACCTTATCTCTAAACTCCAACAAGAAGCCGTACTAACTGCGGAAGGAAGAGCTCAGGAATCAATTCTTGCAGCTATGGAAAGAATTGCAGGTGATGTAACTGCTGAGCGAACCGTAACAACAATAAAAATTGATGATGACCAAATAAAAGGTAGAATCATCGGTAAAGAGGGACGCAATATCCAGGCTCTACAAAAAGCCACTGGCGTCGACATCTTAATGGATGAATCTCCGGGCTACATTGTTCTATCTTCTTTTGATCCGATTAGACGCCAGGTTGCTCGTGTAGCCTTAGAGAATCTTATTAAAGACGGGCGCATACAGCCAGCTAAGATCGAAGAAGCAGTCGCTAAGGCAGAAAAGAATATCAATAAAGATATTTTGCAGGCGGCAGAAGACGCCTGTAGAGAAGTCGGCGTAACTGGCTTGCCCCCAGAGATTATGCAGCACCTTGGTGAACTTAAGTTCCGAACTTCCTACGGACAGAACGTATTAAAACATTCTACAGAGATGGCTCACATAGCAGCTATTATTGCCGAAGAGGTTGGGGCAGATGTCAGAATCACTAAGACTGGAGCACTCTTACACGATCTTGGTAAAGCCCTGAGCCATAAGATAGAAGGTAAACATCACCATATCTCTGGAGAGCTGCTTAGAAAGTTTGGTTTAGGAGAAGAAATTGCTCATGCAGCAGAGGCTCATCATGAAGATATCGATGCAACCACACCAGAAGCCATGGTAGTTAGAGTAGTAGATTCACTTTCTGCCGCCCGCCCAGGAGCTAGAAACATTTCTGCAGAGAACTTCTCTCAAAGGATGAAGGAGTTAGAAAATACTGCTAATAGTTTCAAAGGAGTGGAGAAGGCCTACGCAATTACGGCAGGACGAGAAGTAAGGGTAATAGTTGAGAGCAAAATAGTCGATGACCTAACTGCCATTAAACTGGCTCGTGACATCGCCAACAAAATAGAAAGCACTATGAGCTATCCTGGTACAATTAAAGTCAACGTAATCCGCGAAACCCGCGCAGTAGAATACGCTAAGTAGTTTATGGAGATTTCCAGTTTTACATCTATCGGAGCATCAATTGCATTTGCTCTATTTGTTTTAGATCTTCTTTTTGAAATACGGCATATTCTAGCCCTTAAAGATTCTAGAGATATATCAATCTTCGGAAGTCTAATGCGAGTAACTGGTGTTACTCTTCTGCTAATTAGATTTATTAATATCGGAGACATACCACTTATCATAGGACAGACTGTTTTTGCTACACTTCTGATCGTCTATGTTTGTATAGTATTTAAGTATAGAAATAACAAAAATTAATATTTCAAAAGAAAAGATTGTTTACGAAGGAAGGATATTCCAAATTGTCGAAACTCACCAGGATAATGGTGAAGTATGGGAAGTGTATAGGAGGGCTCCGGGGATTAGACTTATAGCTAAGAATAGTGATGGTACATTTAAGCTAAGCAGAGAGCATCGTTACGAAATCGCCGGAGAAGACATTAGGCTGGCAGGGGGTAAAGTGTTTGATAGGTTGAGTGAATACTCTTCATATCTTTCTGAGGGAAAGGACATAGAGCTAGCAGCAAAAAGATGCAGCCCTCAAAGAAGCTAAGGAAGAGCTTGGTCTAACTGAGATCAAGAACATCAGGCTAATAGAGAAGTCCGTTCTAGGAGCAACTGTAGAATGGGATCTTTATATTTTTGAAATATCTGATTTCAAGATAGGAGAACAAAAGACTCATGGCATAGAGCAAATCCAGCCCATAGATCTAACAAAAGAAGAGATCTTAAAAGCTATTAATTCAGGAGAATTTAATGAAGATAGAATAATCCCAGCTCTACTCCGTTATTTAAAGAATAACTATACCCTTAGTGCTATAATTAAAGCTTAAGCATTTAAGCTTTTTACATATTCTATGAATCCATTGGGTGGGGCATCCATTGTTGGGAATCAACAAAGAGACGAGCAACGTTTCCGCGAAGGCGATGAGGCTGCTACTCAGCGTCGGGCTAACCTCCTGGGTTATCAGTATCTAGATACTAGAGGATACCAATTACCAAACGGTCCGGCTAAAGACGTTCTCACAGTATCAGAAATGTATAAAGACTACATCACGGTGTTGTCTGCAGATTCAGCCTCCTATACCTTTGGCATAACAAACCGAACACCACAGAGCGTAATTAATGAGCTAAAAGGACGTTTCCAAGACCATAGAATAATTATCAATATCATCTCTGAATCTGGCTGGCGAGAACTAATGCAGATCTATGATCCACCAAAAGTAGTTAACTACGAAGATATCGATATTAGTAGCTATGGATCTAGCGACAACATGATGCAGGTCTCTAAGACCCTGCAAGAAGTTAATAGTGATGATCTCCTAAGTTATATTATAAGCCAGGCATATAAACTCTCTGCATCGGATATTCACTTCGAAAACGCTAGAGACTTTGTCCGTGTAAGATTTAGGATCGATGGCATGCTCCATGTTATCGCCGTACTGACTCACCAAAAGTACTACCATGTCCAGCAGAGTATAGCTGTAAGAGCGGGTATCTCATCCAGTTCTAACGACGCACAGACAAGCCACCTATCCGAAAGAGTTAAGTCACCAGAGGGCGAAGAAGAAATCCTGAACATGCGTATCGAAACTGTCCCAACTGTCTATGGTCAGGATGCAGTCCTTCGTCTATTTAACTTCGATGTCGATTTATTAGATCTAGACAAGCTCGGTCTGGACACAAGAGAGCGTGGCCCAATTGATGATGTCATCTCTCATCCTCACGGGATGGTCTTAGTCGTTGGTCCTACAGGTTCTGGTAAAACAACGACTCTTTACTCGATCTTAATGAGGTTAAACACCCCAGAGAAGAAGTTAATGACTCTTGAGGACCCGGTAGAATATGGCCTAGATGGGATGAGCCAAATACCGGTAGATACTAGAAATGGTGACAGTTTTGCCAATAAACTAAGAGCCGTACTACGCCTAGATCCAGATGTGATCATGGTCGGTGAGATACGTGATGAAGATACTGCACATACTGCTCTGCAGGCTTCAATAACTGGTCATCTAGTCCTTTCAACTTTCCATGCCTCCTCCGCTGCTGCGGCAATGAGTAGAATGCTCGGGCTAGTCGGAAGGAATCCAATCTTCTCATCAGCGGTAAAGTTGATCATCTCTCAGCGTCTGGTCAGGAGCCTAGACCCAGCCACTCGAGTGGCGTATAGACCAGAGCCTAACATCATCAAACACTTTCAGGAGCATCTTGCCGATCTTCCTGCTAGCATTACGCCAGCCCAAGATCTTAATAACTTCCAGCTATTCAGGCCAGGTAAATCAGAAGAAAATCCCTTTGGCTATAAGGGTCGAACATCGATCTTAGAAGAATTGACTATTGGTGACGAAATCAGAGCTCTTCTCAACGAAGAAGTCCTACCTACATCCCAGCAACTAGAAGACGCTGCCAAGCGTCAAGGTATGATCACTATGTACCAGTCTGGACTCCTAAAATGCCTTACCGGAGAAACCACCCTAGAAGAAATCAACCGTGTAATCTAGAGATTATTTGCATCTACACAGAGTTCTACTAATCTATTACTATACCCCCATTCGTTGTCATACCAAGCTACAATCTTAACTAGATCTCCATCCACAACATCACTTAAAGGTAGATCAACAATTGCTGAGTGACTGTTGCCTATAAAGTCACTTGAGACTAATTCTTCTTCTACAGTAGTAATAATACCCTGCCAGCGGGCTTGCTTTGCTGCTTCTTCAAAAGCTTTATTTATATCCTCTTTTGTAACCTTCTTTCTAGTTATGGCAGTTAAGTCGATAAGGCTTACAACTGGATTTGGGACCCGTATACTTAGTCCATTAAATAAACCTTTTGTCTCCGGCATAGCTGCCCCAACCGCTTGCGAAGCTCCGGTGGAAGTAGGCACAATATTCTCATTAGCCGCCCGAGCTTCTCTAAGATCTTTCTTGCTACCATCTTGTAGGCTCTGCGAGTTTGTGTAGCTATGCACAGTGGTCATCATCGACTTCTTAACTCCAAAAGCATCCTCTAGGATTTTTAAAACAGGAGCCACGCAGTTAGTCGTACAGCTTCCATTAGAGACAACAGCGTCATCCTTCCTAAGCTCATCATCATTAACTCCCAGGATAATAGTCTTTGCACCCTCACCTTTGCACGGTGCAGATATAATCACTTTTTTTGCCCCAGCTTTAAGATGAGATCTGGCTTTCTTGGGCTCCGTAAAGAAACCCGTGCTCTCGATAACTACATCAACATCAAGCTTCTTCCACGGAAGGTTTTGTGGATCTTTTTCGCTATAGATCGGGATCTTAAGCCCATCAACCACTATTTCCTTTTCGCCAGCCTCTATAGTCTTGTACCAGGCATAGCCATGGTAGGTAGAATCATGTTTGAGCAGATGCGCTAAAGTTCTAGCATCTCCAAGATCATTGATCGCCACTATCTCAATATCGCTTCTTCTATGGGCGATTTTAAAGGCAGTTCGTCCAATGCGGCCAAATCCGTTTATAGCAATTCTAGTCTTCATTTTCCCACCAAAATATTAAGTCTAAGTTCAGTAACTATTATAGCGCTTAAGTTCTCGGCTTAGCAAGTTGAATAAAAATCCCGAACTTATTCGGGATTTTTATTACTTCCAACGGGCGATGCTTTCTTCAATTATCTTTTTAGCTCCTTCGATATCACCCCAGCCTAGAACTTTTGTAGTACCTGGTTTCTTAAGGTCCTTATAATGGTTAAAGTGGAACTCAACTTCCTTCTT
>JAKOXJ010000099.1 GCA_029781075.1 bacterium
AAGCATATTAAACATGCTAGTATTAGCGCATACAAATATCGTTTATATAAAACAAACATGACTAGTCCTGATAAAACACCAGATCCTAAAGATATACCTATCCTAGCAGAGGCAGCCAAGTGGGTAATAGACCTAACCGATGGTGCAGAACCACCCTACCAAAAACAGTTTCTAAGAGACGCTACTGCAATTGGGCAATCGTGGACAGATGCGGAAGGTAGGACTAACGTTCCTATCGGACTGCACCGAAAAGAGGCCGATGGGAGTATGACAGTATTAGCCGCCCAAAGCAGCCAAGAAGACGGGGACGCCAAACTAGTTTACGTGCCTATTGATAAAGCATACAATGCTTAATCAACCCTACTTGACTTTACATAAGCATAATGATACAATGAGTCCTAAGTAAAGTTACCCAAAATAAAAATGACATCATTCGATCAATACTCACCTAGGTCTATAAAAGAGAATCCTGCATTTAACGATGAAATCGGTCTAATTGACAGGATTCCGACTAAAAGTGAGTTAATCGCTGCAGGCTATGGAAATCCAGCCGAAAACGCTGGTGCAAAAGCCAGAGCTCTTGCTCAAGCTGGAGTTGAGGCTCCGCAGACAGAAACGACCTCCGGACCATTTACACGAATTGTTCAACGCTCTGATGGAACATTAGATCCAGGCTGGCAAGCTCTAAAGAAGAATGGTGATGGAACTATTACGATGTGGAAACTAGATCCCAATAACCCTGACACAGAACTCACAAAAGTGGTCCCTTGGCAAAAACTTAGTGAATGGGACAAGGCTTACAAAGAGCAAACTGGTCAGTCTGGAAGTTAGGTTATACCCCTACTCTTACTCGCTTTTAAGTTCTTTTAATTCTTCTTCTAACTTTGTAAGTTCTTCTTTGCTCTCGTTAACAAGTTTTTCGGGAGCTTTTTCTATATAAGACTTATTACCAAGCCGAGCCTCTAGGTTCTTGATCTTACTCTGGATCTCATCAACCCTCTTACCAATCTCTGTTCTATATCTATCCAGATTATCACTAGACATCATCAAGCTCCAGCCATCCAGACCAGGAATATTCAAGCTAGAACCTAAATCATCACCTCCGCTCAGCTTGCTAAGCTTTCTAGATAGCTCTGCCAAACCATCATCAGGGGCAGAGATCTCCATCTTAGCTCCAACATAACTCTTAACTTTACGTGCAAACTCCGTTGCAGTAATTACTTTTTCAAATTTCTCAGCTTCCTTAGCTTCATAAACTAGCTTCTCTGGCCATTTCTCAGTAACCAGCATACTCTCTTCGCCCCTAAAGCCAAGACTCTGCCATATCACCTCTGTTACAAAAGGAGCAAATGGATGCGCAAGCTTCAATACAGTCTCTAAAGCACAGTCCAAAACCGAAAGGTTAAGTTCCTGCTTACTTGCCTCAATATACCAATCTGCCAGCTTGTTCCATACCAATCGATACATCTCATCATAGGCATCCCCAAATCTTAAGTCACTCAGTGCACTATCAATATTTGAAGTAGCTAAATCAAGTTCAGCAAGTATCCAGTGGTCTGCAGAGGTCTTAGGCTCATACTTTCCTAGATCTGATACACCAACACCCTTCTCATCTAAAATTGCCTCAACAAACCTAGCAATGTTCCAAAGCTTATTACAGAAGTTTCTACCTTCCACTACTTTCTTAATATCAAAATTCTTATGAGCCCCGGCTTTCTCTCCATTTGGGAAGATTAATCTTAGGGCATCAGATCCATACTCACTAATTACCTCATTAGGGTTTACACCATTGCCTAAAGACTTACTCATCTTCCTACCATGTGCATCCCTAATCATCCCGTGGATATAAAGCTTCTTAAACGGAACCTCATCAAACACGTAGAGACTCATCATAATCATCCTCATACCCCAGGGGTTAAAGATATCACTACCATGAATCATGAGATCCAAAGGGAAGAACTTTTTAAAATCATCAGAATCATCTGCCCAGCCTAAAGCCAAATATGGGAACTGCGAACTACTAAACCAAGTATCAAAAACATCTGGATCCCTTCTATACTTTTTCCCATTCAGAATTATCTCTTCCTCCCCTACTCTGTCGTCAAAAACCCAATCACTAGGGTTATCAACCGACTGAAACGCGGGAATCGGAATTCCCCATGGGATCTGCCTACTGATATTCCAATCCCTTAAGCCAGAGAGATACTCAATCGCATACTGCTTTCTCTTCGATGGCAAGAACTCTACCCTATCTTGCTTTATGGCCTCGATCGCC
>JAKOXJ010000022.1 GCA_029781075.1 bacterium
GGTTGCTCCTTAGCCGAGGCGATGCATAATATTAATGATAATGCTCAGACCTACAGTGACTGTCCAAGCCTAGGCAGTGGAGATACCATAAGCTTACCAGCCGGTACTATAACCCTCACCCAAGATCTCCCTGTAGTAGATACTCCCCTTAATGTAGTCGGAGCTGGTAGAAATAGCTCTATAATTGATGGCGGTGGGGTGAGTACTTTGTTTTTACTGAACTTACCAACCTACTACTCTAATGCCCATATAATCTTCAGCGACTTTAGTGCTAAGAATATATCCCAAGAAACTGGTGCCAGATGTATCGCTGTAAGGAGTGAAAATTCTGTGGTCACACTTAATCAATCAGTAGATATTGAGAATGTAGATCTAGAAAACTGTGGTCAGTACTCGATTGCTCTAGGCTTATTCGGCTCAAACGATACAATAAATAACGTTAATGTAAACTCGACGTTAGGTTCGAACTTCACTTTAGGCATCGTGTCTATTTATCCGGCCGGTCTGACTTTAACGAACTCTTCTGTAAGTGGTTATTATATAGGTATATATCACTTTGTGTTTCCGTCTGCGCCTGTAAGGAACTCGAATATAGACATAGAAAATACTACTACTACTCAGAATAGAGTTGGAGCTCTTATATATTCTGAAAACAGTCCGGATGATCCTATAACAGTAGATGTGAAGATTTATAACAACACTATCGCTGGCAATTCAGCCCAGACTGGTGATGGTGGGTTCACTAATATCACAAGCACTACCGGCTTGATTATTAGTGCGGTTGGTAATAGCCACATGAATCTGGATATGAAGAATAATGTTATTGCAAATAATCTATTTGATTCTGCAAAGGGTAACTGCTTCTTCGGTACTCCAGACTATGTTGGCAATGTTAGTGTAACTACATCTAAGAACCTAAGTGATGATACTTGTGCCGGTAAGTTTGGCGGATCTGATCTGCCGAACATTACTAACTTTGCTTCGACTATATCTATCCTGCAAGACAATGGTGGGGACATAAAGACGATGGCTCTAATCGATGGATCTGCTGCGATTGATGCCGGGACAACAATTAGTAGTCTAACGACTGATGCCAGAGGAACCACGAGACCCCAAAACTCGATCTACGATATTGGAGCGTATGAGAAGACGTCTGCCGATCCACCAGTTCCGGGCCCGACTGATCCCCCTCCGGATCCAGGAGTTATAACCCCAACTCCACCAAGAACAGGTGTTACCATCGGAATAGTTATCGTTGTGCTGTCTTCACTTACTTTTATAGGGTACTTGTTAGTTAATAAATACAAAAAGCATCAATCCCTTGGAACATCCGAGAAATAAGTACTGCAGTCGATCTGGTGTTCGGTTTGGATAGTTAAATGCTAGAATTAGATTGTTAAGTATTTTTAAAAGGAGTATGAGTTTCTTATGAGAGGACCAATCGATTATATTATTGTCGGTTTTGAAGATGCCAAATTTGATGGCAGTGTCTTAAAGGCAGTTTCTGAGGCAGCTGAAAGTGGGGCGATAAACGTTCTTGCTTTGAGCGTAGTCCATAAAAAAGAAGATGGCACAGTAGAGGAATTAGACATTGCCGGGATGGATGATGACTATATCGTTCAGTTTACCGAGCAGCTACCAAAAGAGGCCAATCTAGTGTCAGCAGAAGACATCGGAGAAGTAGGAGATTTGCTGGAGGAAGGTTCTGCAGCAGGGCTTCTTGTTGTCGAACAACTTTGGGCCAAGCCTCTAAAGAAGGCAATCATTGATGCGAATGGATTCTTAATTGCAGAGGGTAGAATCCACCCTGATGCAAGCTTAGAGCTAGAAGATTAATAAATAATAATAAATAAGGAGATAAATTAATATGCCAGGTCTATTAAGAGGAGTTGCAAGAACAGCAGTAATCGCAGGTACTGCCACACACGTATCAAATAATGTCAGCAGGAAACAGGCTCAAAGATGGGCTGCCGAAGAGCAATCACAGCAGCCACAGCAGGTAGTGGAAGCTCCTGCTAACCAAGATGATCAATATGCTGAGCTAGAAAAGCTTGCTGGACTAAGGGATCAAGGTATCTTAACTCAAGAAGAGTTTGATGCTAAGAAAAGGCAGATTCTAGGCTTATAAGAAAAAGAGTATTGACGAAGAATAATTCTTGGGTATACGATTGTATTTAGGAAAGTTAATTTAAAAGGAGAGTTTCATGGCAAAACCTAATAATTCAAACGGATGGACAGGTTGGGTAGTATTCGCATCAATCATGATGATTATGGTCGGGTTCTTCCAAGCAATAATCGGTCTAACCGCAATTTTAAAAGATCAATTCTACGTTGTAACTCCACACGCTCTAGTGTCTGTTGATGTTACTACTTGGGGATGGGTGCACCTACTACTAAGCCTAGTTGTCATAGCTGCCGGTTATGCAGTAATGGATGGTAAAGTTTGGGGACGCACAATTGGTGTACTAATGGCTCTAGCTAGTGCCGTTGTAAACCTAGCGTTTATCCCATATTACCCGGTATGGTCGGTGCTAGTAGTTGTAGTTAACGTTATCGTAATCTACGCTCTAACAGTTCACGGTAGACTAGAAGCTTAATTATTTGCTGAGAGTTTATTAAAAATTAAAAAGAAAGGCAGCCTCAGATGAGGCTGTTTTTCTTGCTATATATAAATAAGTATTTATGAATTAACTGCTATAATCTTAAGCATCATGAAAGTTGTTAAGTTTGCTTCTAGATTTTTAGTCTTATTTATACTGATTTTGTTTGGGATATCTTTAAAGTCTGAAGTTACCAATGCTGCCAGTTTTAATGTTGTTGGTGGTACTGATGGTCTAAGTGCTGATTCTAACTGTACGCTTAGTGAAGCTGTACAAAATATTGCTGATGCAGCACAGACCTATTCAGAGTGTGCAACGCCAGATGGTAATGACACTATTAACCTTCCAAGCGGTACAATTAACCTTACGGGGGCACTACCAATTAGCACTCATCCATATAGTGTCGTTGGAACTGGTGTAAATAACTCAATAATAGATGGGGCAGAGACTGGGAGCCTTTTCTATGAACCACTTGGAACCGTAACAACTTCTACTCCGATTCTATTCAAGGATTTCACAGCAAAGAATATAGATAGATCAACTGGGGTGTGTATTTCTGTAAGTAGCTCTTCGTCTAATAGTGTGGCTGTTCAGGACGCTACATTTACCGGTCTTAACCTGCAGAATTGCGGAAGAATCGCAATTGGTGCCGCTATCTATAATCTTAGTACTTCGATTAGTAATGTCAGTATATCTTCAGATCTAACCCAGAATACGGTCGGTATCTTTGCGATGAAGCAAGCATTAACTATGATATCCAACACTACTGTAACTGGTGAGGATATGGGAATGTACTTTGTCTCCTCAGATTACACAACATCAACAAGTAGTTATCAAATAAGTAACTCTACTCTTACCCAGAATAGATTGGCGATGCTATTTTTTATAAGTGACTGGTTTGGATCTATTAACGCGATTGCCAATATGTATAACAATACAATCGTTAATAATACCAACTCCGGGGGAGGCTCAATGCCGACTCTTATAAATACGGGCGGCATAGGTTTTGGAACTGCGAATGAAGACACTCTGACTGTCAATATGAACAATAATCTCGTTGTAAATAATAAATTAGGTTCTTCTTTAAGCAATTGTTACGCTGGTAGTACCCAGGAAGCAGCTTCTGTTACTGTTAATTCAGCAAAGAATCTATCTGATGATACTTGTGCAAGCAAATTTGGTGGCTCTGATTTTATAAATGTAAGTGGAGCGGTGAGTACGATTGATGCTTTATCTGATAATGGTGGCCCCGTGAAGACTATGGCACTTCTTATTGGCTCTCCTGCTCTCGACCAGGGTCAAACACTAGGCTTTTTGACAACTGATGCTCGTGGTATCGCTAGGCCGCAAGGTGCAGCTTATGATATTGGGGCATATGAGAAGACTGTTGGTAGTACTCCTGATCCTGATCCAGTACCAGAGGATCCAGGGAATCCTGGGCCGCCCGGTAATCCTGGATCTCCAAGCACACCCGGAGCTCCAAGAACCGGTAAACTAATTGGAGCCTTCTTAGCTTCGGTTTCTATCATTGCTCTACTAGTTCTGGTCTCTAAAGAGGTTGTCGAGGGAAGAGTAAAAGTCAGCAAGAGCGAGAAGTAGGCAGAGCTTTGCTATAATAGACTAGAAATAGTCTGTTTTTTGCCGCCTTAGCTCAGTGGTAGAGCGCATCCATGGTAAGGATGAGGTCACGAGTTCAATCCTCGTAGGCGGCTCCAGTGGTAAATGCTAGAAAAAGATAGATTTATCTGTTATAATTGATTATTAACGCTAAAAACTTATTGATTTAAAGATGGCAAAGAAAAGTAAAGGTAAAAAGTCTAGTAAGA
>JAKOXJ010000035.1 GCA_029781075.1 bacterium
ATAAAGTATAAGTATGAAGAAAGATCCCAAAATAGCATTAGTTCATGACTGGCTAACCAACTTTAGGGGGGGTGAGAGGGTCCTCTTAGCTATGAAAGAAGCTTTTCCAAAAGCCGATATCTATACCTCTGTTTACGACCCGGCAAAACTTCCCGAATTCAATAAATACAAAGATGCAATTAAGACCACCTGGATCCAAAAATTACCTAAGAAATTAAGGAATTTTCATCAGTTGTTCCCTGTAATCAGAGTCTTCGCATTTAGATCACTAAATCTTAAAGATTATGACATCATCATTTCTGACACAAGTTCTGATGCCAAACAAGTTAGGGGGAATAAAAGAACACGCCATATCTGCTATTGCTTCACCCCGACGAGGTATTACTGGTCACATTATGACGAATACAAAAAAGATCCTGGCTTTGGCAAACTAAACACGCTAATAAGACCTATTATTCCGCCGTTTGTTTGGCTAATGAGAAAATTTGATTACTCTGGAGCTCAGAAAGTCACAGAATTCATAGCAATATCAAATAAAGTAAGAAAAAGGATAAAAGAATACTACGGACGAGATTCAATAGTAATCTACCCGCCAACAGATACTCATCTATTAAAGTTAAATCCAGAAGTTAAGAATAGATCCGGCTATGTAGTTTTTGGGGCGCAGGTTGCCTATAAACGTGCAGATTTAGCCATTGAGGCATGTATAGAGCTTAATCTTGAGCTTACCTTGATTGGCAATGGCTCAGAACACCAAAGACTGGTTGAGCTAGCCAGAGGTCATGAGAACATTAAATTTAGAACAGATGTTGATGACAAGGAAAAAATAGATCTCCTGGGTACATATAAAGCCATGATATTCCCTCAAGAAGAAGATTATGGTATCTCTGCTATCGAATGTATGGCTTCTGGGACCCCGGTGATAGCCCTTAAAAAAGGAGGGGCTAGAGACTATGTATCCCCAGAGTCTGGAGCATTCTTTAAGCAACAGACTGTAGAGAGCTTGATAAACACCTTAGAGCAAGTCGAATCCGGCAAACTCAAGTTCAACCCTAGCGAAGTACGAGCTCAAGCCGAAAAGTTTAGCAAAGACAGATTTATAGCAGAAATAAGAGAGCTAGTGCTCAGCTAGTCAAGTATTTACGGGTGAGTGCTACTTAATGTATAATAAACACCAATCCTCGCTTTATCATGTTAATCATAAGAACTGGGTAAAGCTAAAATAAATTAAGATTTAAACCACATTAATTATAAATGTTAGTAATAAGACTGCAAAGAAGAGGCCGTAAAGGCCTAGCCACATACAGAATAGTAGTACAAGACAAGCGAACCCACCCAACTAGAGAAAAGGTTATAGCTCGCCTAGGTAGCTATAACCCACATACCAAAGAGCTAGTTTTGGATAAAGAAGTAGCCCAGAAGTTCTTAGATAACGGTGCACAACCTTCAGAAAGAACAGCACAAATATTAAAAACTGGTGGAGTAAAACTACCAAAATGGGTTGCCGAAGCTAGCAAAAAAGAAGGCAAGATCCGTAATGCTGAAAAACTAAGAAAAAACCAGCCTAAAGAAGAAGTCGATTCCGAAGAGCCAGGTGAAGAATCTATAAAGGAAGAGGTTGAGTCGGAAGAAGATACTGAAGAGACTTCCACAGAGGCCTAGTAGTAAGCTAATATACTTCTATACCAACCTTTAAGCGAGTCCGCATTTAAGCAGCAAGAGACCATGAGTGAAATTACAGTAGATCAACAGTTCGTAGAATATGTAGCAAAAAGCCTTGTAGACAACGAAGATGATGTAAGAGTAGAAAGAGTTGTCGATGAGAGAGGAGTCTTATTAACTCTTTACGTTAACCCAGCAGATTTAGGCAGGGTTATAGGAAAAAGAGGTGCTATTGCAGAAAGCATTAGAACCCTTCTGCGTTCTT
>JAKOXJ010000043.1 GCA_029781075.1 bacterium
TGTAATCTCTACAAGATCACCCTTTACTCCAATAATACTAATGGGCTCACCAAGAAGAGCAGGCAGACTGCTAAACTCAGTATTATCGAAATTTGGTCTATTGGGCAGTTCAGTGCGATTCATGTCTATTCTCCTGACCTACTTAGGACAACTCCTATGGTTTTAAATAATATTTTTATATCAAGCCATGGGCTCCAATTCTGGACATAATAGACATCAAGCTTAACTCTATCTTCATAAGTTAGATTACTTCTTCCGGAAACCTGCCAAAGCCCTGTAATTCCTGGTTTTACACTAAGGAATTGGTTCTTTGAAGTTTTATACTTATCAAGCTCATCCTTTGTAATCGCTCGTGGGCCTATTAGGCTTAGTTTACCCTGTAGTACATTAATTAGCTGTGGGAGTTCATCCAGACTAGTTTTTCTTGTAAATTTACCAATTAGTGTAATTCTTGGATCACTTTTTACCTTTTGATACTTTTTCCATTCTTCCACCAGATCCTCCCGGCCCATCTCTTTAAATATTTGTACTTGATCTCTTTTACTATTGTCTCCTGGACGGTGTGTAGAATACTTCCACTTCATACTTCTAAATTTGTAGATGTAGAACTTTTTTCCGTACCTGGTTACCCTTGGGTGTTTGTAGATGATTGGTCCTTTGGGGTCTGTTATCTTTACTAACAGTGCGATTATTAACATTGGGATTGAGAGTATGACCAGTAATATAGAGCTAAGGACTATGTCAAAGAATCTCTTTAAAACAGTATTCCACCCAACCAGTGGAGTTATGTGGACGTCCAGGCTTGGGATGCCAAAAAATAGATCGGTCGTAGTCTTTACTCCATATAAAGAGGAGTTTGATGGGATGAGTTTATATCTGGCATGCACTGACTCTACTGCTGTGGTAAGTTGGTAGTTATGCTCATCATCGAGTACTTCCGTCTGGATGACTAGGTCAGCGTGCTTACCACTTATTCTTTTTAACGCCTCTGAAAAGTTATTGATTGTATACTTTTTGCTTGGCTTAAAGTCTCTAATCTGACCAGATTTTAGCGGCGGCATCCAGATCCCCTCCAATCTGTACTCCCTGTTTTTTCTACCAGTTAAATTATCATATATTTTTGGAGCTATGTCACCATTACCAATAATAAGAACTCTGACTAGTCCTTTACCTCTTCTTGCAAGAATAAACTTGAGTAATCTAAGTGTAAGTCTGCCCATCAGTAAGAAGCTTAGTATTAGGCCAAAGGCGTAAACTGGGATCAACCTAGCTGGGAATATTGGTTTGGTTAGGGCGAAATCTAGTGTTATGAGGGCCATTATGCCTATCGCTGTAGATAGTACTAGGCCAGCGAGTTCTTTTATAAAGCGATAGTAAAAGCTTCTTTTGTAGAGATTGAATATGGCCATTATGCCAATCCATAGGGGTATCATGGCCAGATAGATTAAAAAGTAATTTTTAGCAGAGATTGGATTTAGAATCGGTCGGGTATCTACCTGAACACGCAAGATATAAGCTAGACTAAACGCGGCAAGAATAGCCAGAGCATCACTCAGCATTAACGCCAGGTTATACAGAAGCTGAAATTTTTGTCGCATATTCGTTCTCAATAGCCTATTGTAGCACTTTTATAACGCTTATGATATTGCTTTTTAGTTAATTTAGTGGTAAATTATTATTTATGGAAAGTGTAGATTTTAGTGTAACTCCACTAGCTGTAGCAATATCCGGAAACGCCGGATCAGGTAAATCCACAGTTTCTGTCGAGGCAGCAAAAGCCAGCAATGCAGACACTGTATTTAACACTGGTAGGGTGTATAGATCAGGGGTAAGAATAATGCAAGGCTTCGGTATATATCCAGATAATGAGCAGGCAGTTGAAAACTTTGCAAGAAATATATACAGGGTGGTTCAAGAAGGATTTGGCGATGATCAAATAACCACTTATAGCTTCAAGGATGGGTCGAGTCGGACAATGCATCCTATTAGAGATAAGCTCCATGTACCAGAGATGACACCTATACTCCCCGCTTACACCTCTCAGTTACCATTTAGAAGGATCTTGGGAGAGATCGAGGTGGGTACGGCGCTAGATGTACTTAGGAATGGATGGCCAAAGAGTGGCTCAAGGGTATTTGTTTCTGAAGGAAGAGATGTTTTTGATGTATTGACAAGAGGTGGGGTTCCAGAGGGTGAAATTCTATCTATCTTCCTTGGTGTTTCTGACTCTACTGCAGCAAAAAGACGACAGAACGAGCCAGATTTTATTGGAATGAATCTTCGACAAATCGAAAAAGAAATAGCAGAGAGAAATCGACGAGACAGGGAGAGGGCACATGGATCTTATGGTTTCCAGGAAGGTCGAGACGTGCTTATTGAAACAGATCATACTGATGCCGAGCAGGTTGCTGCTCAAATAATAGATCTTATATTAAAGCGAGTAGCCTAACTTCTGCTACACTTAGGCTTAGATGCTTAGGAAGTTTTTTGGTGATGTTAAGAGACTGAACTTAAGTGAGAAGCTATTGTTGGCTCTTGCTTTTTCTTTGCCTTTTGAGAGAATCCCAACGTTTGACGTTAGTGGCCTAACTATAAAGCCCAGTTTACTGATTGGGATAGTTTTAATTATTGTTTCTGGTGTAAATACCGCAAAGAATTCAGGTTCAAAGAAGCATAAGTTAAATGTAATATCTCTTGGCCCATATCTTTTACTTGCCTACTCTTTATTAACATTTTTCTGGTCTGTCGATAAAGCCTCTTGGTTTAAAAGCAATTTAATTCTAGGTTTTGTAATCCTACTATTTTACGAGATCTGGCGAATTATAATAGAAAGTAGCAAACCAAAGGAAATCCTGAGGTTAATAGTCCAGACGATTTTCGTATCTAGCTTATTTATTATTGGCTTTGGCTTCTTTCAGTGGTTCGGAGATCTGCTTGGACTTCCAGCAATCCTAACTGGCATAAGGCCAGAATATGATGCAGTCAGACTTGGGTTACCAAGGATGCATTCTGTCCTATTAGAGCCGCTGTATTTTAGTTTATTCTTACTCCTGCCGCTTGGCTTGAGCTTAGCCGATAGAAAAAATGAATTATTTAAGAATCTAACTTACAGAGTCGGTTTTATCGCTCTAATTTACCGCGCTATACTTTTGAGCCTGGCTAGGGGTGCGATTGTATCTAGCATCATCATGGGCTTTATAGCATTCTTCTATAACTTCTCAGAGCTAAAGAAACAGCTAGATTCAAAATCTATTTTTAGTTATCTAGGAGTTTTTGCCTTACTTTTGGTAGTTATTATAAGTGCAGTTAGTCTTTTAGGGAAAAAAGGCACCGACGATGATAACAACTACTCTAAGGGTATTGGGACTTTAACGGGGCATTTAGAGACTATCAGACCCTGGGGTAATGCCAAAGATAAGGCCGATGACAACTCTATCAACTCAAGAGATGTCGCTCGCCAAGAAGCTAAGAGTGTGCTTACCAAGAATAGCAGCAATAAGTTATTTGGAGTAGGTGCTGGCCAATACGGCGCAAATTTGAGCCCAGCCAAAGAATCTAATGCTACAAGCAATTTTGTAGCCCTAGATGTTTGGGTCCAGTATGGTTTAATTGGTTTAGGTATCCTTGTTTTTTTTGGAGCAAGCCTAGTATTAAAAAAAAACTTGAAGGATACAGTCTCTTTTGGCTTAGTGCTGTATCTAGTTGGATTTGGCATTCAAAGTAT
>JAKOXJ010000068.1 GCA_029781075.1 bacterium
GGATATGTAGTCTACCGTTCTGTTTGCGGTAATGGTTACGAGGATATCTTAGTTAGACTGGTCGGGCTAACCATCGGATTAAGAGTGGGCTGGATCTTAGCTCCCCATGAGCGAGAGGCTAGGCGGCTTGCACCAGATCTAGCCTTGAAGTACAAGATGGTTATAGAGATTGAGAGCTAACTACTTATCAAAGTATTTTTCGATGTTTTTTGCCTTTAGGTTACCGACCACTGAAGCAAGCTGATTATGAGAGGCTGATTTTACTCCGGACACAGATCCAAAAGTTGTTAGAAGTTTTCTGGCAGTCTCCGCCCCTATACCAGGAATCTTGGTTAGCTCAGTAGTATTCATAGTTTTTTCTTTCAGTTTACTGTGGTATCTTACGGCAAAGCGGTGGGCTTCATTCCTGATTCTTTCTAGCAGAAGTCTAATTGGGTCTTTTTTTGAGAAACTTATTACGTAAAAGTCACCCTCGTCAGAAATTATCCTGTTAGTTTTAGCAGCAAATTTAAAATCTAAGCTGAACTTAAGGTCATCTTTTTTAATAATAACCTGCTCAAATTGCTTAGCGAGACCAAACATTGGGGTTAGTACTTCTGGCACTGCTAGTTGAGCCGATCCAAGCTGGCCCTTACCTCCATCTATTAGTATTAAGTCTGGTGTACCCCATTTTTCTATATTCACTTGCTTAAATCTTCTAGAGATTACATCAGCCATGCTCTCGAAGTCGTTATTCTGCTGATTTGTTATCTTGTAGTTCCTATAATCCGTTTTGGATGAGACTCCATTCTTAAATACTACTTGTGAAGCTACGACGTTTGAGCCAGACATATGGCTAATGTCGAAGCCCTCTATATGTTTAGGGATATTTCTTATACCTAGGAGTTTATGTAGTTCTGTAAGAGCCTGGTCTGATCCTAAGACTTCTGTGTCTTTTAGTTTTATTCTTCCAACCCTCTGGAGTGATCTGAGCTGGTTTCTGAGCCTTGCCGCAAGCTCAAAGTTCTGCTCTTTGGCAGCTTTATTCATTCTTCTTTCTATATCAATAATGATATTTTCGCGTTCTCCTTTTAGAACTTGCTCCAGCTTTTTAAGGTTTGCTCTGTATTTCTTTACGTTAAAGTCCTCAGTTTCTGGCCCGGGGCATAAACCCATTTGAAAATGTAGACAAGGCTTCTTGGGGAGCTTAGTATGTGTGGAGTATGGCAAGGCTCGCCGAAGGGTTCTCATCGCCTCGTAGACTGGACCTGCAGAATAGAATGGGCCCACATATGTTGCGCCGTCCCCCTTCGGTGATCTTGTAAAAGAGACTGCTGGGATTGGATCTTGATATGGGATCCTAACATAGGTCGCCGACTTATCATCCCTAAGTTCTACATTGAACTTAGGCATATATCTCTTAACGAGTTCTGATTCTAAGAATAGTGCATCAATCTCACCAAGTGTTTCGATATAATCAACTTTTACTGAATCTGAGGCTAATACTGCAGTTTTTGAAGAAGCCAGATGCGAGCTTTTTTGCCAGTACTGGTTTACTCTTTGCCTAAGATTGATCGCTTTGCCGACATAGATAACCTCGCCGCTGGAGTTCTTATGTAGGTAGACTCCAGGTTTATTAGGCAAATGTGACAAATCAGGCTTATCCATACCTGTTATTATAACATATATTATGTTGACTTATAATTATAATATGTGCTATAATTTATATCCCAAATAAGAAATCCACTTATGACAAAAGTATTTACAATCTATAGACCGATTATTGGCGGTATTGATGATATCAACTTCTTCGGCGAAAAAGTTTCAGAAGAATTAGGCCTTGATGATCAAGAAAAGGCTAAAGTTAAATGGGGTATAAGTCCAAGAGTGGCGGCCTTTTCTGCACTCGGGGAATTGGCAGAATTTCTATCGGCCAAAACACCACTAATGGGCAGAGAGGTAAGCAAATCTGTACCGTCTCTTGAAGCCTCCACCAGACTATGGGGAAAGGACCTTGATGATGGTAATTATCCTCAGATATGCCTCGCCCATGATCGAAGAAGGGGTGGAGTTGATGCTAACCCGTTGATTTCATCCCCTGCAGAAGCAGGGTTACAACGTCTACTAGTCCAGGCAAGGGAAATGGGCATAAGAGTTAGCCCGGGTATAAGTAAGAGGGCGAATGGTATGGATACCTTTAGACCATTCCCGATTTTAAGCGCCCGTAGCGTTTCGAGAGATGAACTTGAGGAATATAGAAGAACAGTGCCATTTTCTGAAATGCCGGTTCTTAAGTTAGGAGAAGCAAGGATCGCAGTGCAGGCTGAAATTGATGATGATAATTATTGGCCAAACTTTGGTGTGATTCCTGAATCTAGGTTTTAAGACAATACTGTGCAATGTCAAACTTCAAAGTAACTAGAGAACTTGTTCAGGAGCTAGCCGAAACAGGATCGGCTCAATTGCTTAGCGGTCCTAATCTACCTACGGCCCATAATTTTTTAGACGAACAAAGAGAAAGGTTGCTTTTGCCCGGGGAGCTTTCAGAAGAGGAAGCCGTTCGAAGGGCTAATCAAACTGCTTCGTCCAGGGCGCTAGATGCAAGCAGAGAGATACTCGAACAAGTCCTATACGAGATATACATGATTAGCCTTGGTAATTCACCATTTGTAACGATTAATCCAGTAATTACCGCTTATTGCCAAATGTCAGAGAAAAAAGATCCTTTAGACCTAACTGTTGATAACAATCTCTCTGTTTTAAGATTCCATCAGGACCGTGATAATAGTATGTGGGGCGCATCAATACTTAGGCCACTTCTTCCTGTTGAGGGAGAAGAACTGATTGTTGCCGGTAGAGGGATAAGGCCAAAAAGAGATATGCTAAAAACCTATAGATATGCAGATGGTCCGATATT
>JAKOXJ010000076.1 GCA_029781075.1 bacterium
ACTGTTTGCATGTTTATTTAGTTTAGTAATTGTGGGTATATCTAGCTGGATATTTTATAAAGATCCAAGAAGTAAATATGATCTTGTTAGACCAGGAAGACGTGAACTCCCGCAGTCGTTTAAGGTAGATGATGATTCTGGTAATAACTTCGCTACAAAGGAGGATGTTAAGCTAGAGCTTCAACATCTTCAGGGTCAAATAAACTTATTAGATAGCTACGGGAACTTTAGTAACGATTCTTTAGGTAATGATAAGGTTCTCCAGAATTATATGGATCAACCGGTGCTTGAGCAGTAGCTAATAGCTTATGTCTGTTATAATTTATATTTTAAATAATTAGTAGAATGACACTTTCAGAAGAACTTACATGGCGGGGGTTTGTTAATCAAACTACTTTTAAGAATGTTAAAGAGCTCGATAAGCAAAAAAGAACTTTTTATTTTGGAGTAGATGCAAATAGTGCCCCTTCAGCTACTATCGGGAATTTAGCCGCCATGATGATGGTAAAGAAGTTTATCGAGCATGGTCACACTCCTATTCTTTTAGTTGGTGGAGCAACAGGAAGAATCGGAGATCCTAAAGATAATGAAGAGCGTCCAGATGTTGACTCTGCTACAGTTGAGGTAAATAAAAAAGGAATCCATGCTCAATACGAGGCAATTTTTGGTGGGATCAAGTTAAAGATTGTTGACAACTACGATTGGTTTAAGGACTTGGGCTACATAGATTTCTTAATGACTATAGGTAAAAAAATGAGCATGACTCAGCTGCTTGATCGAGATTTCGTTAAAAACAGAGTTGGAGAGGGTAAATCTGGTTTAAGTTATGCGGAGTTTAGCTATTCTTTGATTCAAGGGTATGACTTCCTCCATCTTTTTAGAGAGGAGGGCGTTACTTTGCAGATATGTGGGTCCGACCAATGGGGTAATTCTGTGACTGGAGTAGAGATGATCAGAAAACTAGAAGGTAAGGAGGCTCATGTTTGGAGCTGTCCTCTGATAATTAACAAGTCTACTGGTAAAAAGTTTGGCAAGAGTGAGGATGGAGCTATTTGGCTAGACGCTAGCATGACAAGCATTTTTAAATACTACCAGTTTTGGCTAAATACTGATGATGAGGGGGTCGGCGATTACATTAAGATTTATACTGATATTGAACCAGATGAGTTTATGGATTTGATGATGGATTTTGAGAAGAATAAGTCATCAAGATCTGCCCAGAAATTCTTGGCCTATGAATCTACCAGAATTGTTCATGGCAAAGAGGCTGCTGAAAGAGCTAAAAAACTGACAGAAGTATTGTTTGATGGCCGAAATGTGGCAGATTTGAACGATAATGAATTTGCTGAGCTTGCGAATGAACTCCCATACTCCAGATCTTCAGATATATTGGAGTTTATGGTTGAGACTAATTTAGCAGAAAGTAAGAGTTCTGCAAGAAGACTAGTCGAACAGGGTGCTATCACTGTAAATGGTAACAAAGCCTCTATAGAGACTAAGATAAGTACCGATAGTTTAGTTAAGAAGGGCAAAAATACCTTCGCTGTTAAGATATAGGCTCTCTACTGAGCCAAAGTCTTGGCTTGCTCTAGAGCAGCCTGCTGATAATTCGTTAGGTCTTCTAGATTGAATTTGTTTGTGTCGCCTTTCCCTATTGTGGTTGGTGTGGTGGCAAGGCCATCTAGGTAGAGTTTAGCTTTTGCTTGA
>JAKOXJ010000100.1 GCA_029781075.1 bacterium
TGTGATATTTGACAACAATGTCAGAATGATCTTGGAGACCTCCTTTAAACTGACCGGCCGTTGCGGTACGAGATCTCTCACGTTGCTCTTGCATAGAAAGCTCATACTCATCTTTCCATTTGTCATTAAGTCTGTAGCCACGGATTGAACACTCTTCTACTGTAAGTTCTTGGGGAAAGCCATAGGTATCGTAAAGTTTAAAGACATCTGCTCCGGATAGAGAATGTTGGTTAGCAACTTTTTCTAATTCTCTTAAGCCTTTTTGGAGGGTTTGCCGGAAGACTCGCTCTTCTTTTTCTAAGATAGTTAGGGTGGTGTCGTAATTGGCTACGATTTCTTTATAGTCCTCTCCATAGATTTCTCTAACAACTGGAGCGAGTTGTGATACTACGTTTTGTGTAATTCCCAAGTCGAGTGAGAACTTAATGGCTCGACGCACTAATCTTCTTAGCACGTATCCTTGGCCAGTGTTACTTGGTACTACCCCATCAGTTGCTAACCAGACGGCAGATTTGATGTGATCGGTAACTACTCTAAAAGCCTTGGTATTTTCTTCATACTTTTTGCCGGAGATAACTTCGATCTGGTCGTTAATTGGTTTTGCCAGATCAATTGCTGAGATATCTGGTTTGCCAAGCGACGCCATTGCTAATCTCTCTAGACCGCCACCAAAATCGATGTTTGGGTTTTTTAATTTGCCAAAATTTCCATCAACTTGTTTTTTATAGCCCATAAAGACGCTGTTGCCTATCTCTGTAATTGCTGGAGAATCTGAGGCAGGGTGGACTTTGCCATATTTAGCTTCGTCATGGTACTCTTCTCCAAAAAAGTAGAAGATTTCGGAGTCTGGACCACATGGGTCACCAACTGGAGTGCCCTCTTCGTTGCCGCCACGAGACCACCAGTTTTCTTTATCATCATAGAGTAATATTCTTCCGCCCTGCATACCGAGCTTATCACCATTTTCGGCAGCTCCAAGCTCCACTACTTTTGCGTCAACTCCCCTCTTACTAAATTCTTCTCGCCAAAGTTCAACAGCCTCTTGATCTTGGGGTATCCCTAGATCTTCACGACCTATATAACAAGTTACGTATACTTTCTCTGGATCCAGTTTTAAGATGTCAAAATAGAATTCTGCTACCCAAGGGATCTGCTCTTTCTTGAAGTAGTCACCTAAAGACCAGTTACCTAGCATCTCGAATGATGTTAGATGCTCGCTATCCCCCACTTCGTCGATATCAACTGCCCTAAAAACAACTTGAGAGTCGGCAATTCTTTTATGGCCTCCAGGATATTCTTCTCCTAATAAATAGGGGACCATTGGCTGCATACCGGAGCCTGTGAAGAGTGTGGTTGGGTCATCTTGGGGTACTAAACTAGCCCGCGGAACTACTAGATGTCCCCGCTCTTCGTAGAATTTTAAATAAGCTCGACGTATTTCTTTAGCTGTCATTAACTATCATTATAACAGAGTGAATTTGTCATTAAAATTGACTATATGGACGGATGATTGTGGTATAATATATTTATGGAAATAAGTTATAGTTTTAAAGAAACCTGTCCACATTGCAGTCAAGATTCTGAGGTCCCAACTAACTCTGTTAGAGTAAATGTACCTAATGCATCCGCCAGAGAACTTGGCATGAAAGCCAACTACCTTGCACAGTGTTCACACTGTAGCACATATTTTAGGGGAGATGTTACTGAAGGCGATGTGACTAAGCTTGCAAATAATTGGGCAAGTATCAATATGTTTGGAATTCCATCAAGTCCAGATATAGAGCCTAATTATCAGCCGCCTGTTTCTAGGTCTGATGTCAGGCAATTCGCTAGGAGGCTAAGGACCTCAAGCCCAACAGTTATACTTGCCTCTCTTCTTGATCCAAGAGACTTCGAATAGCTTGACTTTACATAGCGTTTATGATAATATTTCGTTTATTATGTACAGACCACAAAGACCAAAGATTGTTGCGGAGTTTAATGCTCCGGACATAGATACTCTAATGAGAGAGCATGGAGTTGGTAATCTACCAAGAAGCGCATGGGTAGGTAAAGACTGGTCTAAAGATTTTGACCAACTACACCCTACTAGGACGAAGTTCCGAATTGAACAAGGAAAAAAAGCTCCACTTAAGCCTGGCCTATCTGAAGCCGTATCAAGGTGGCATGTGGACACAATGCCAGGGTTTGGAGGTCTATCTTTGCCCACCCGGACCGTTATTGCCTCTTTCCCTTACACCACAAGGACTATTCAAGGTGTTATACCAGACCTCCCCTCTATGTTTGACGGTGGTGCGCAAGAATTGGCTAGATTAACTGTAGAAAGCTACTACGGCAACGAAACCCTACAAGTGCTTGTTGAAAAGGCTATAGAGGCTGGTAATGCCTGGGTAGAGCTGTTAGACAACAATAAGGTTTACCTGCTACCAAGTGGCTTTATTCATGCGAGAACTGATGAGACTGGCTTGAGGATCGTTGGACAGAGCCATCCGGAAATACCATACGACCCAGTATGGATAGCAATGAATGCCCACAAACTAGATGAAGATCAAAGAGAGCCAGTTTCGAATTAGACAGATATTATTCACTCTCTTTATTAAACACAAATTTGCCATAGGCCCAGAAGCTCCAGAGCATTGAGCAGAGTCCGGCGATTGCCTTGCCTGTGAATATTGTTACGAAATCTTTACTGAATATTGTGTTTAACCCTAAGAACGAAACTACTGAGTAGGTAAAGTCAGTTAACCATGTCATGTGTAATACGACCAAGTTAAGCACTGTGTTGTTGATACCATAGGCTCCGATGATACTGACAACTACAAATGTGGCGAACTTTTTGCCTTCAATAGGGTTCTTACTGTCTTTAAAGACAAAGTAGCGGTTCATCATGAAACTAGAAAGGATTGAGCAGGTTCCAGAAACCGTATTACAGAGAACTAATTTGAGAGTTTGGTCTGGCTGAGCATTTGTAATTTTTATCATTATCGTCAGCACGGTCAGATCGACCAGAGTATTCCAGACTCCAACCATAAAAAAGCGTACGAAGCGCTTCTGGAGTATCTTATCTATTATGTTTTTCACTCATTAGAATTATGACAGAAAGACGAGGTAGATGGTAGATAATATATGTTAAACTTAAGCATATATGGCAGAGAAGATGACTGACGAAGAGCTTGCAGAGCTCGGAAAAAAACTAGAACAGTTTTATGAGCTTGGTTATATTAATAAAAAGAGCGCTATTGGCTACAGCTTTATCAAAGGAATTGCGCAAGGGCTTGGGATATTCTTAGGTGGCTCCGTAGTTGTAGCACTACTTGCTTGGATCCTGGGCTATTTTGACCAGGTACCATTTGTACATGCCCTAGTAGAGGCAATCCAAAGGTCCATGTAGAGACTACTATATCCTTAAGTTAATATATTGCTATAAAAAATGAGAC
>JAKOXJ010000082.1 GCA_029781075.1 bacterium
CAGAAAAAGACAAAGAAGTTAAGGAGTTGGATAAAAAAGACTTCTTACTTTACGTAGGGACAGATCATGGGCATAAGAATATCAATATCTTGGTTGAGGTCATGGATACGTTAAGAGATAAGTTGCCTGAACTACATTTAGTTTTTGCGGGGTCTGGTGATAGAAACTATTTAACTATAGTTGAGCGAGCTAAAGAACTAAATTTGGATGATAGAGTTCATGCTCTTGGTTATGTCTCTGAGGGTCAGAAGAACTGGTTGTTTAAGAATGCTAAGCTATACGTCTTCCCTTCTCTCTCGGAAGGTTTTGGTATACCTCCACTAGAGGCTATGGCCTATAAACTGCCAGTGTTGGCTAGTAACAAAACTGCTATACCAGAAGTTTGTGGTGATGCTGCTATCTACTTTGATCCTACTAATAAAGATGATATTGCAGAAAAGATTATCAGTACGATAAAAGATAAAAAGTTACAAAAAGAGATGATCGAAAAAGGACTTGCTAGGAATAAGTTATTTAAGTGGGAAGAATCCGCCAAGGTTGTCCTAGATGAGATAAGTATCCTATGAGTGAGCTAGCTGTAGTCTTAAATAATATCCGTAGCTGCGAGAATGTGGGTTCTATCTTAAGGACGGCAGATTTTTTTGGCTTTAAGTATGTTTGGTTTGTTGGGGTAACTCCTTACCCTACTTTAGATAATGACCAAAGACTACCTCATGTCAGAGAAAAATTAGATAAAAGGATTAAAAAAGTATCTTTAGGTGCAGAAAAAAACTTAACCTTAATCCATGAACCAGACCTTAGAATGGCACTAGATAAATTAAAAGACATAGGCTGGAATATTATCGGTCTTGAGCAAAATGCTAAATCCACTAGTCTAGATAATTATAAATTAACTGATAAGAAGAACGCTCTTGTTCTAGGGACAGAAGTAACTGGGCTCGATTTTGATGATCTAAAGCTTGTCGATGATATCGTTGAGATCCCTAGGTCTGGTAAAAAGGAGAGTTTAAATGTTAGCGTAGCCTTTGGGGTGGCAGCCGCTTTTTTGAAACATCAAGACTAGACAAAGAGTAATATAGTTAGTAGGGAAAGTTATTAAATACGGTCCTGTTTCTTTAGGAATTAAAAATGAATAAGAAAATGGACAGTACAAAAAGTGATGAAGCCGTGGCAGAGCTCTTCTTAAATGATCTAAATAATCTAAAGTATTTTGAAGATCTAGTAATTAGGTATGAAGAGAAGTTACTACGCTATGTGAGGTCGCTTGGTATTGAGCAGAATTTGGCTTATGATGTTGTCCAGGAATGTTTTATAAAAGCCTACAGAAACATTAGGAGCTTCAACCCAAAAAAGGGAAAATGGAGCTCGTGGTTATACAGAATTGCCCATAACTGCGCTATGGATTCTTTTAAGAAATCAAAAAAAGATCTTACCGTAGATGAGGATGAGTGGTGGGATGGTATCTCTGTACCAGAGACTATTACTGAGGAGCTAAACATTAAACTGAATAATGATAGCCTTATGACCGGCTTAAAAAAAGTTGATCTCAAATATAGGGAGCCACTGATGCTATATTACTTAGAGAATAAATCTTATAAAGAGATAGGTGATATTTTGCGGATGCCAGTTCCTACTGTGAGCACACGTATTAAGAGGGGAAAGGAAAAGCTAAAAGATGCCATTAATGTTGACGTAAAAGGTAGCGTGAAGATGGAGGAGGTTATTTAATATGGCAGATAAAAA
>JAKOXJ010000101.1 GCA_029781075.1 bacterium
AAGCAGTGAAGCCAACTTTAATCCCGTTCTTCTCTAGTATGTTTAGCTTTTCAGCTTCGTTTAGGTCTCTATGCATTCCGGAAACAGCCAGTGGGTTGAGCTTATCCCAAGCATCACGTGTCCCTTTTATGCCAGCTAGGCCTTGGTCTGCTGCATGGTTATTGGCGGTAGAGATAAGCTCACAGCCGAACTTATTTATATCTCTTGGAAAGGCAACTGGAGCATTAAAGGCCGGATAACCTTTTACCGGGATATTAGCCGCGCTTACAGCTTCCTGATTACAGAACCTAATGTCTGCTTTCTTAAAAGAGTTTTGGAGCTCTGGAGAGATTAGCTTTGTATAATCATAGCCATCCGGAGTCTTGGCCGCGTTTGTAACGGTCTCATGTGGAAGCATGTCACCGACCATTGCTAGATCGATACTATTAGAGGATGAATCACCATTTTCTTTCTTTGCATCTTGCAACTGATTAGGGGCTTTGTCCGCCTTAGTTGCCGAAAGTAGCCACGCTATTAATATTAGCCCTACGAATATTGCAGCAACTGATCTGTACTTTCTATATGATTTACCGGACATAATATTAGTTTTAAAAGCCACAGACCGAATATTTACGGACTGTGGCTACTTTGTTAAATTAGTTTAGGTACTTTTTTATTTATCAGAGTTTAGTTTCTTGGCTTTATTTGTCTTATACTCTTTAACATATATGGCTGTACCGGCGATTGCTGCAGCTAGACCAAGTCCAGCTAGTCCGCCTACAACACCTGTTTTAGGGATGTTAATAGGACTAGATGTAAATATTATCTTCACATTACATTTTGCAGTTTTAACATTATTGTCTCTAACATGAGCATAGTTCTCTTCTGCTGAACTATAGTTTCCGTTTGCATCTCTCGTCGGAGTATATGTTATTGAGCCAGCCTGTGTTATGTCTGCGTTAGGAGTTACTACACTTGTACCATGTGCCGGAGCTGTCGCTATTTCATTAATACAGTAGGCTGGGATTGAGGTAGTACATGTTTTCCCAACTTCAGTGGTACAAGTAATTGACACATCTGGTAAATCAGCTGGAGGAGTATCTGGTGTCGCATATGTCCAGTCTGCCTCTGCGCCGGTATTAGAGAAAGTACTTACGGTAACATCTGCCGGATTACCACTATTATTATAGGCCGTTATATTTGCAACCTTTAAATTTCCTATGCTTAAAAGGTTAGCTTTTGGCTCGAAGCTTACAAAGTTACCGTCTGGAGAATATGCTGGATCGTATACGGGTCCACCTATCTGAGCATATGCAATAACAGTTACGTAGCTGCTATCTGTCCCCCCAGTAGAAGGTACTGTACCTATAGAATATGATCCGTTTGGAGTTCTCCTAACAAAAATTACCTTTGTTCCATCTGGAGAGAATTGCGCATCGTATTCTCCGCGAATTACATCATTACCAGTTTGACCTTGAGAGTTTGTATCAGAAGCATTCCAGCTTGCTCCTGGCAGTTCCTGATCACTACCTGACACAAGCGCTGTATCACCAGAATTAAGAGTTGCTGTATGGATGTTAGAGTTGATAGATGGAGTAGCAATTGTATCCGCTACTGTGAAGACTATCTGCTTAGATCCAGATATAGGATTCCATTGAGGATCGAAAGCTTGATGGCCAGCAGTTGTGTACCCACTAGTTAGCTGAGTCTGATTAGTTCCATCTGCATCCATAATGAAGATGTTTGAAACATCATTAACAGCTCTAGCAAAAATTATTTTAGTACCATCAGGTGACCAAGAAGGGTCGGTTCCTCCAGATTCATTTGTTCCCGAAGTTAATGGAGTAGGAGTCTGATTAGCCCCAGTGCCATTAATAGTGTATATATGTGTCTGATTATCCTTGGCTATTACAAAAGCAATTTTTGACTGATCTGGAGACCATACTGGGTCTCCCATGATTGTTGCAGTATTATCGTTGTACATGTTAACAACACCTGTTCCATCTGGGTTGGCTGACCGAATTGTGTGACCACTGTCAGTTGACCAAACTAATCTTCCGTTGGTGACGGGATTTGGACCCTTAAATACTGCGTTAGTTCTATTAACTACTAGCGCTGATACACCTAGCATAAGAACTGCAAGTCCTATTGTTAATATTTTTTTGTACTTTTTTTGTGCCATAGTTTTTCTTGTTTGTAGCCTTTAATCTTTGCTTTAATACCAGACTAACAGTAAACATTAGCTTAATGCAAGTCTTTTAACAAATCTTTTGTAGATTTGACCTTGCTATATATATAAGCTTACATATAACATCATATTTAAAGATTAGATAAAAAGAGGAAGACTGCCCAATGAAGAACATGAAAAAGTGGATAATAGTACTGGTTCTGGCCTGTGCACAGTTTATTATGGTACTTGATAGCAGTGTGATGAATGTATCCATATCAACAGTTGTAAAAGACCTAAATACATCTGTTTCAAGCCTTCAGGCAGCCATTACGTTCTACACTCTAACCATGGCCGCCTTAATGCTAACCGGTGGAAAGCTTGGCGATAAATTCGGTCGACTTAAGGCATTTAAGATTGGGGCGGTTATATACGGGATAGGGTCTTTGATAACTGCGCTAAGCCCGACTATTGGTGTCTTGTTTTTGGGATGGTCGGTCATAGAGGGTTTGGGCGCTGTACTGGTAATACCAGCTACCGCGGCTCTTGTAGCAATGAATTATAAAGGTAAGGATCGAGTGGTTGGTTACACTATGCTTGGAGCAGCCAGTGGTATAGCGGTGGCACTTGGACCACTAATCGGAGGCTACCTAACTACATACTATTCTTGGCGATATGTCTTCTTTGCAGAAACTATTATTATGCTACTCGTTCTTCTTTACTCATTTAGGTTAAGTGAGGAGAAGATAAAGAACAAGACAAAGATTGACCTACCTAGTGTACTTCTTTCTGCTGGAGGCATGGTATTGATGGTATTCGGCATCTTGCAGAGTAAAACTTGGGGCTGGTTAAGTCCAAAAGCTATACCAGAAATTGCCGGACAGCAGGTCGCTCCACTAGGGATATCTGTTGTTGCATATCTAATTATTGCTGGGATACTCGTCTTAAGACAGTTCTATAAGAGACAGCAAAAGCTAGAGCAGGAAGGAAAAGATGCCCTCTTGAATGTATCAATCTTAAAAGTAAAGCCATTGAGGTCTGGTCTGGCCGTATTGAGTGGACAATACCTAATTACGGCAGCCATATTCTTTGTGATACCGATATATCTACAGATGGTGCTGGGTCTTGATGCTCTTAGTACTGGTAAGAAGATCTTCCCACTTTCTGTCTCTATAGTTGTATTCTCGATGCTTGGATCTAGATTGGTCTCTAAGTTTACACCTAAGAAGATCGTTAGGCTTGGTCAACTTGCTTTAATTGGTGGGAGCTTATTCTTAACTGGAGCTATTAGCCCAGAGATGAATGGAACAATGTTTGCGTTAGCACTGTTTACAGTTGGAGCAGGTCTGGGGCTCCTTGTATCTCAGATTGGTAATGTGACCATGTCTGCTGTCGACGAGAGTAAGTCAAGCGAAGTTGGCGGCCTTCAGGGCACTTTCCAAAATCTTGGATCTTCGCTCGGTACGGCAGTTATTGGATCGGTGATGATAATGGCTCTTACTAGTGGATTTGTTAACTCGATAAATTCAAACCCAGATATATCTGCTTCTGTTAAGTCTAGTGTACAGGAGAAATCAACTTCTGGAATCCCTATAGCGTCCGCCCAACAAGTTAATGAGTATGCCCTTCAATCAGGTTTATCTCAGACCGAGGCAAACCAGGTTAGTGAAGATTACAGTACTTCTCAAATCAAGAGTCTCCGAGTATCTATGTTTGTGCTTGTCATGCTTGGAATTGCTATGTTGACTCTTTCTAAGAACATCCCAGATTATAAGGTTGGTGAAGATAGCAAGAATTAGGGTATTTGTTTAATGAGCAGTAAGATATCTGGAGGAACGGTACATCGCCTACCAACAGACCTAAAAGATATGCTATTGGTAAATTCCGAGGCACTAAAAACCTGGGAAGCTACCACTCCTCTGGCTAGAAATGAATGGATCTGCTTAGTGACTTCTGGTAAAAAGGCAGAGACGAGAGCCAGAAGACTAGAAAGGGCCAGGAATCAGCTGACTAAAGGACACAGACGGCCATGCTGCTGGGAGGGCTGTCCTCATCGAGATAAGAACAGCTAGCTTTTAGGAATAGACTAGGGCCGAAGGGTCCCTGCAAATACCTGCCATGCCAGAAGAGACTTGGCTACAAGGCTTAGGATAATATAAGCTCTTTCACCATAGAAATAATTCTTCCAAGGTCCGATTTTTTTGTATTGGAGAATCATATTGATGGCAAAGCAGTTAAAGAATATAAATATTGAAACAAAGATCCAATAAACAAATGCTGGAGCTTTGCTGCCATTTAATGCACCAAGGG
>JAKOXJ010000029.1 GCA_029781075.1 bacterium
TTGGCAATCTCCTCTGCTGCGTCGTCGTCTAGAGTTATTTCTAGTATTCTTGCGCTCCTTTTTAGGATCTGGGCTATTTCGTCTTCTTTGTAGAAGTCTAGTTGGTGGACATGGCCGAATCGATCTCTTAGTGGAGCTGCTAGAGATCCAGTTTTTGTGGTTGCTCCTATCAGTGTAAACTTAGGTAAATCAATCCTTAGAGATTTTGCACTTGGACCCTTACCAAGTACGATGTCTAAACCATAATCCTCCATGGCAGAATAAAGCACTTCTTCCACATTTGAACTTAGCCTATGGATTTCATCAATAAACAAGATGTCCCCTGCCTGAAGCTTAGTTAGGAGACTTGCAAGATCCCCACCCCTTTCTATAGCTGGCCCAGCAGTTATATGAAGGCTGGCCCCCAGTTCTTTGGCGACTACGCCAGCCATGGTTGTTTTTCCTAAACCAGGAGGTCCATAGAGTAGAAGATGATCGATGGTCTCTCCCCTACTCTTTGCAGCTTTGATTGCTAGTTCAAGATTTTGTTTAAGTTTTTTTTGACCTATGTAATCATTGAAGCTTTTTGGCCTGAGATTAAGATCATTATTTGTGCTTAGATTTGACTCAGACTGATCTATAACTTTTTCTGAGTTATTTATGGATACATCCTCTGGGTCAAGTAGTCTATCGATCGCCATATTATTGTGTTGATTCGTCTTGTTGATTAACCTGGTTCAAGTATTCAAGCTCTTTGCCTGGTTTAACTCCAAATTTTATAAATTGGTCACCATTACTCAGTTTGAGGGCAATGGTTATCTTTGTGCAGGGATTCTCACTATCACCACTACAGCCTTCTGGCTCGGCCACATAGGATACTAAGATACTTTTATCTTTAGGGTCATTTATGAAGTTCTGCCCATAGTCTCCTAGATAGGTAGCAAATAGCTGTTTACGCTTTTCTTCATTATTAAACTCAACCTCAGCAGGGAAACTACCATTTTGTTGAACAAAGCTCATCAAGTTTTCTTTAAGAGTTGTAACTCGGGCTCTTCTTTGCTCATCAAGAACCTTATTTTGCATATTAGCTCTAACACTTACGGCCCAAAGTATGGATCCTAGTATAACGGCACTGATGATTAATAGTTCAAATATGGTTAGACCTCTAAAGTCCTTTTTGTCTGGGGTATTTTTAGTCTTTGGCATTAGACTTAAGTATAACAAAGATGAGTATTGGTAGCCTGGATTTTTACACTTCACAACTGTTAGAATTTAGTTAGATATGACAACAGATAAACTCCCAGAAGCGGTGGATAGCAGGCAGGATGTGCCAACTCAGCACAGTGTGGCAGAGAAGGTCATCAAGGATGCTAACATCGAGTCGGTCTCAAAAGGTGGTAGAAATTTAAAGTTTGTTCCAAAGAGTCGGAATGCAAAGATTTCTCTTGTCGCAGCGGGTTTTCTATCCATAGTAGTAATTCTTTTGCTCGTCGTTATGCTAAGTAGCGGAGGTTCTAATTCTTCCAATAATGCAGCTCGTGGGTTAAACCCAGTAGAGATTAAAGAACTAAAACCAAATAATAACAGCCCTGGATATAATCCTTCTACTTCCGCAGATTTTGGGCAATATAGTCTGAACTTAAATTATCCTTTGCCAAGTGTCCTTAAGTCAGAAAATATGGAGATCAAGGTTGGCCAGCAGGCGTCTTGGGGAGATGGATTTGCGATAATGGCAACTTCTGTTGATCGGGATTATCGTCCTGCTTCTGAATTTGATTACAAAAAAATAGCTGAGGCTGGAGATGAGTTGGTACGGGTCAACCTTCTCGTGGGAAACGCCTCTGATTCTAATATGCTAATCGGCTATAGTGACCTGGCTCTTTATGCCGAAGCTAGCGGAATGACCAAGACTCAACCAGAAAGAATCTCCGAGGATATTTACTCCCCACGAGATGGCCAGCTACTCGGGGCTAAGCAGACTGCAAAGATATCTGTACACTATAGAGTAGAACGTGGTCAGGGTTTTTATATTACGAGATCCAAGACTTTCCAACAGAAACAGGCAAAGACTAAGAATGGTGAAGAAAAGACCCCAACTTTAAGTTTAAGGATTAATCTATAATAACTAAAGATGAAGAAAAGTTGGCACATTAACCCTTTTTTTATTGCATTAGTAATATTGTTTAGCATTTTTTCTGTTTCTTCACTTGGATTAAATAGATCATATGCTGATTTGCAGGCCACTCCGTATAGCGCAGAAATAGAAAGTAAGCTTATAACAAGATGTGACATAATCAAAGATTATTTATCTAAGACCGTAAGAATAGATGAACTTGCTACTAGGCAGAACAAAGTGAGGGGCTGGGAGTACGTTTTAAGGCGACTGACTAACCTAGAGGATAGCTACAACAAATTTGGAGTTAACTATAGTGAACTTTCGTCAAGTGTCGCTTCCTTGCGTCAGCAGTTAGACCA
>JAKOXJ010000053.1 GCA_029781075.1 bacterium
CACTTAGAAATATTGTTAGAACTGTAAAGAAGGAATAAAGAGCCACTCTTTTTAGAAACTTGGACCTGGGCTCATGGGCGTGAGTTACCTTATGGTAGGAGTTCTTCTTAACCTTTTTTGTTTTGGTGTCTTTTTCTGCCATTGATAGTCTTAATTTTAGCAAATTTTGGTTAAAAATTATGCAAACTTTAATATGGCTTATGCTAAACTTATTTTGTAAGATATTTCTACTTAGAAATAATTTAAAAAAGAACTAGAGAGGGTTAAATAAAGTTCAATGCCGCAGGCCAGCACTACACCAAAACGTAAGGGCAGAGCTAAGAATAACCTCAGTAGTTTTGATATTAATCAGATAGAAGCGGATCTTTTTGCTGTCGAGTCTGAGACTTTAGACCTTGATTCTGGCCCTGCCAAGAAGACAGAAACTACATCAAACCAAAATAACACTGATACTGCTTCTGAGAGTAAGAAAAGTGGTAATTTTAAAGCACACCCTGTAAATGTTGTAGATTTTAATCCTGATAACTCTAAGTTACTACATAAGGTTCTAAGAACCGATCAGAAACAGATACCTAAGCCACAGCAACAGAAAGTTAAGCCCCAGCGAGTATACGGAGATGATACTAGAGAGCGAAGCTATAAGCCTACAGTAAAACCGAAGGTATTAAAAGTTAGTACGAATAAAGCTAGTGTCGGCGGGATGGATGGCTTCAGGAAGCCGAGTGGCTTAAAAGCGGTTGCTCCGAGCAAGCCTCAATATAGGTCCCAAGAAACTGTTAGCCCAGAGATAAAACCTGAGCCAGCTATACCAGAGGTAATAATTAGACCAAGTCTAAATACTTCTGCCGTTGCCTTAACAGGGATGAGTAGGGCCAACCAGTTTAACAGGTTTACATTGGAGCAGCATAAAACATCTCTGCAGAACCAAATAGAGAAAGATTCCCTCTTTACCAAGAGCCTAGATGGGGATGTTGAGATATTTGACAAAGGCCTACAGACAAATAGTGGTAGAAAAGTTTACAATGTAAAAAGGAGAAAATCTATGCTAGGCGGAGTAGATCAGCACAATCTTGGACCAGGAAAATTTGGTAGGGCTTTTAAGTCAAAGCCTGTTAAGTTCTTGGCGCCAGTTTTTGTAGTATTTATCGTAGCTGCCTACATAACTTATATAAATATTCCGAGCATCAGTATAAAAATGGCTGAAAACAAATCTGGCGTAGCAGTGTCTGAACCAAGTTATGCTCCAGATGGGTACAAGCTCTCTAATTCGATAGAGTCTGAGACTGGTAAGGTAGCAATGAGCTTCAAGAAGAGTGATAATGAGTCTTACGATGTTTCTCAACAAGTTAGTGACTGGGACTCTAAGGCGCTTTTAGAAAATAAGATCCTTAAGGAGACTACGGAATACAGCGCATACACTGATAGAGGCTTAACAATATATGTATACGATGGAAAAGCCACTTGGGTTAATCAGGGCAAGGTATACGAAATAAAACTTGATGGCTCTAAGATAGATACCGAAGATATGGTCCGCATTGCCGGAAGCATGTAGATCAATCTACTTCGATGTAGGCAAAATTGCACTCAATGATTCCTAGTAAGCCCTTTTGTAAAGTAGATCCATCTGCTATGACCAGCATTTGATCATCTATCCTATCCGAATCTGTAGCATCAGCAAGGTCAACTACCCTTGCACCGTTTGCCCTTAGCTTTGATGCACTGTAGTAACTTAACAATCCCCGATCATCCATATAGCCTCCCGAAGCATATGATAAAGGGTTGCTTTCTTGATCTCTCTCAAACAACCCCCTATACTCTGTGCAGTAGTATACTGGGACCTTTGGAGCCTCAATAACTTGTAATCTAGCTGTATGAAATGTCTCCCGATAAGATTCTAGATTGTCCTTAATATTTTGCATTTCTTTATCAATCCTTCTGTATTCATCCATGTCACCCCTTAGCTCAGCCTTTTTACGCTCTACGGCCAGTTCATAGAGTAGATTATCTGGGCTAGTGTTTGCCATATCAAAACTGGCAAGTGCAATCTCGCCGGTGTTCGCATAGTTACGTGATCCACTCTGACTCCATGATTCATCAGATATCTTTTGTGAATCAATTTTTGCATAATCTATATCATCAGTCTCATATTCATGACCCGAGAATAGAAGATCATTAAGGTCTAGGCCGCGTGAAGTTAAATGATCTAAGAGTCTCTGAACAGATGGTTCGTTAGGCCTTTCAAGCCCACCAAATGACTTACGCTCTATGATAATTTCTGCTTTCATTTATACTACTATAACATTTATCAGTCTATATTGCAATACCTGGAACCCTTGGTTATTAGCTAGTCAATATCTTAGTTGATGACTAAAATATGCTAAAGACTCCGGGTAATTATTTAGCTATGGAATATATAGCAGATATAAATACGGTAAAACCTAGTAATCGCCTAAAGTAATTTACTCCGTCCAATAGCTCAAGTATTGCCCAGCAGATTAGAATGGCTTTGCCAGAATATGAGATTAGTTTATTAATTTCTGCAGAGCTAAATACTAATGATAGTAGTTTAGTGGCTACCCAGCCATAGATAAAGATATTGGGTCGTTGATATATTACTACCCGACCATCATTATCTTTAAAAAAGTGTTGGCCTTTAGGACTTCGTGCTATGGACATATTTAGTTAAAGAGTTTGTGGCCTTCCCGCCTTGTCCCACTCTCTTGCCTTAACCTTGAGATCTTCCAAGAAATCGATCTTGCCTCTACCATACGCATTATAATCTTGGTCAGTATATTCTTTCATAAGCTTAAGCTTATGGTTGCTGTAGGAATCTCTTGCTGCCGCACTTGCTCTTAGATAGTCGCGGAAAATAATTGTGTCATCAAGCTGAAAGTTGCCATCCTGCATGACATGGATGCTAAATGCCCTATGGCCATCCTCATCTCTAGTGAAGTATTCTTCTGGCTCATCTTTTTGGATATAATCACCCCAACACTTAAAGCCCTTTTCTTCCATTTGTTTGTATATACTTTTAACCTTGTCTAAATCCTTTACATTGATGTATACGTCGATTTGAGGTTTGGCGATCATTCCTGGGACAGATGTACTGCCTCCATGTTCCATCCAAACAAGGTTTGTTCCGAACAGAGGCTTAAGTTCTGCGGCGATATGATTATATTTATCAACCCATTTTGGATCATAGCCGACTAGCTTATACGATCTGTTGGGCCTTTTATTTACGTTCACAACGTCTGACATATATATCTAATCATATCAAAGGCCATGTTTTTAAAGTGTTTGAATACGGAGCACTTATGCTAGGCTTGGGTGGTTCGAAATGGAACCAGATTAGAGAGGAGTTAGTGAGGATGGGCACACTGATTCTATAGATTTAAGAGAATTGACTTAAAGATTGCCTTGCCATCACCCTTATCTTTTTTGCTTTCAGGGTGAAATTGTATGCCATAGATAGGTTTTGATATGTGCCTAAATATCTCTACACCCTGAGAGGATACTGCAATAGTCTTAAGAGGATATTTTACAGTTTTTGCATACCAATTATGGCTTTCTACAATAATGGGGTGTGGGTTCAAGGCCGTAAAACCAGAATTATCTTTCAAATTTAATTTACGATATCTAGTCCTTCTATACTTACTTATATACCTCTTCTTATCCAGACTAAGATGATTACTGAACGCATGGATTATAAGATCGAAACCTAGGCATATACCGATTATGGGGCCCTCATGTGAAAGTATTAAGTCAAACTCGTTCTTGTATTCTTTGTGATGCCAAGGGACTGGCTTACCATGACCGCCTGAGAATATAACCAAATCACCCTTAGATACTGTTAAGTTTATTGGGTCTTGAATTTCAATACTCTTAGTTTTATATATTTCTTTTAGAAGTCTTTTAAGTCTTTTTGAACTTGAATGGTTATTATCAACTATAACTACTTTCATATATATAGAATAACAAAACCTCTGCTTTCACAGAGGTTTAATAAACATAAGTGTAATGGTGTAGCTGTGGTTGGTTCGAAATGGAACCAGGCTAGAGAGGAGTTGGTGGGTATGGCACGAATACTAAACCTTAAAGCCTAGCTACACTGAATCTAGTATCACCTTCGTCGTCTGCAGTTGCAGTGGTAAGACCTAATTCAGCCAGCAAGCTTAGCTCTTCGTATACTGTAGATGTTGATTGAATGATTGCAGCTGCAACTTGAGGAGCTGTCATTCCACCTTTTAATACTAATGCGTGCAAAGGAGTAGACGGGTGTCTTGAGGAAGCACGTATAGATCTAAACGTCTCGATTAAGGCATCGGTCCTTAAGAGGTCTGCTGGAGTTTGAGAGACCCTCACCTCTTTCTGATAAACCAGTGGAGCGGTGGTGTCAAAATTAGCTTCTACTTGGTCTAGAGTTATAGTTCCAGGTCGTCTTTCAAATGTCATAATATTATATATTTTAACAACAATAGATATATAAACAAGCTTTAGTATTAATAAACTCCGTTTTTACGCGGAGCTTAAAGACTTCGTATGGTAGGCTTGGGTGGTTCGAAATGGAACCAGGTTAGAGAGGAGCTGATTGGTATGGCTAAGATAGTTAGGACGTGCAGAGAGCTATACTGTGCTAGAACTTAAGTGATGGGGATTGAACCCTAGGTGCGACGTATTATATAAGCCGTCAGATAATCAATTTGATGATTATCATTAAACTTAGTGTCACAGGTGGCCTCATAGTCAACAGACTCTAAGGTAAACTTAGTTCTTTCTATATTCCTTAAAGCTTTGCTTACTCCAGTTTTGTAGTGCGTCATTAAAACAATTGCTTCTGGACCATATTTATTAAACAAATCAATCAAAACATTATCTAGTACTTTAAGACGAGGTTTCTTCTCAGGACCTACTGGAGCTGATTTGTCTGCATGGATATTACTTATATAGAATGCATTTTCTAAGCCTCCTAGGAAGCCTTGAATTTTATCTCTGTCTTTATCATTTGTTCTCCAGAAGGCATTTTCACCAGTGAACTCTTCATCTATAAGCCCTTGGATGTCACTGTCATAGTCAATGCCGTAGATATAGAGATATGGAAGATCACCTGGAGTATTCTTAAAATCTATGACGAAACCTTTTGGGTTATTCCGTATTTTACTTAGATACTTCTTAACACTTTCTAAATCTTGTACTTCGCCCCAGGGTGCTGCAGAATACGCTTCAGCACATGATTTTACTTCTCGGTCTGTCGTTTCCATATATCTATATAATAACAAAGCCTCCGTATGCACAGAGGTTTAAGCATAAGCGTAATGGTAGCGGTGACTGGAATTGAACCAGTGACCTCAGGCTTATGAGTCCTGCGCTCTAACCAACTGAGCTACACCGCCATATTTGCTCTAATTATACCAGAAAATTGAGCTCCCCACGAGGGGGCATTCTATAGGGTTTATGTTTATTGAGTGAAATTGTCTATAATAATTTTGCAATGGGCAAGAACAGAGTTCAATTTTGGTTTTTAGCTGTAATCTCTTCGGTCTTCTCCTTGGCTTTGTTATTTGTAGTTATAACTAACTCAGAGCTAGGACTAAAAGTTAGGTACTCTCCGCTGGCTATTATCCCGGCAGCGTCTGCAATTACAAATACATATCTCCTTGTGACGATCATTAGAAAGAAGGCTTACATTAAGTCTGTTCTTTGGCTGGCTCTTTTTATAACATCGGCGATCTTTTGGTCTGCCATAGATATGCTTACTTTTCTTGGAGCCGACGCCAAGACGAGTATGTTTATTAGGTCTTTCATAGTTATCCCTGCACTTATTGGGTCTTGCGCAATGCTAATCTTTACTTCTGATGTGACCGGAAATGATACAGAAAAATTACTAGGCCCAAGGATCATGATGCTAATCACCAGCTTCTTCTACCTTGTGGTTTCCTTAACTACTAATCTTATTTTTATAAGAGATCCTGATGCCATGATAACCAGGTTCTGGGGATGGGAGGTGGCCCTAGGAAATTATTCGAGTCTCTATCTGGCGTGGGGCAACATCATAGTACTCGCTATTGGTGCGGTTGCATATCGCTATTACAGAACAAGAAAAAGAAAAGATCAGAAGAGGCAGGCTAGAATCTTTCTGATAAGCGTTCTGATACCCGTTATGGGGATAATGGCTACAAACATTATTCCTGGCTATCTTGGTTTGCCATGGATGCCCCTAGACAGCCTCTTCATAACAATGATGGCCGCCCTCATGGTATATGGAATTAACAAATATCAGTTGTTTATTATTGATCCTTCCAGAATATCTAATAATATCTTAGAGACTATGACCGAGTCGGTGATAGTTACTGACCTAAGTTTAAATCTGCAGTATTTAAATAAAAATGGGATGACAATGCTTGGGACAGGTAATCCTTTAGACTCGGAAGAGCAGAGTTTAAAGGAATTCTTATCGGAAGAAGACTACGCAAGGATTAAATCTTATTCTAAACAGATATCAACTAAGCAGGGAAGTAGGAAGTTTAGTGACCTAGAGATTACTCCACGGAAGGGTGGGGATAGTATACCTGTTGAGATGTCGGTAAGTAGTGTAGTTCTTGATGGGAAGAAAGCCGTTGGGTTAGTCTTTGTGGTCTCTGATATGTCTGAGCTGCAGAAGGCCTATTCACAACTTGCTCAGCAAGAACAAAAAGTTGAGAAGCAGGTTCAAGAGAGAACTAAACAGCTTTACGAAGAACATGCTAAATTGGAGGCCTCTATCTCTGGGCTGCCAATTGGTTTCATTATGCTTGATGAGAATATGAAAGTTGTTGAGCAAAATGAGGTCGCTCAAAAGCTGTTCAGTACAAGAGAGAATAATTGGTGGTACGTACAAGACGCTCTAGAAGAAATGGGTGTAGAGAAAAGACTTCTTAAAAAACTGGCCCGGGATGATATTATTGATATCCCAGAGGTGGCTAAGGGCAACAGATTCTTGCATATTATTATCTCACCAATTGTCAGTGAGAGAAAGATTCTAGGTAGAGTTATTCTTATTGAAGATATAACAGAACAGAAGGCTGCAGAAAGAGAGAGGAATGAGTTTGTAATTACTGCCTCGCATGAGATTAGAACACCGCTTAGTGTAATACAAGGGAACTTATCAAACGTCCTAGATTTAGGTAAAAAGATTGATCCAGTTTTGAAACCATTAATCGGTAGTGCCTACAAGGCGTCTAATCAAATATCTTCATTGTTCAATGATATTCTGATTGTTTCTGATATTGAGAATGAGATCAGACCAAAACAGAAGTTTGAGACGACATTTAAACTTAAGGATGCAATTACTGAGGTTATTGAGCATCTAGAACCAAATGCAAAAGAAAAGAAGCTTGATCTTGGCCTTAAGATGTCAGGTAGTTCCATAAAGATCTCTGCAGATAGAGATGAAGTTAAGGAATGTATTCTTAAATTAATTGATAATGGGATCAAGTTCACCAAGAAGGGTTCAGTCCAGATAAGTGTCGCTACTAAGAATAATAAGGTTGTGATTAATGTAGCTGACTCTGGTAAAGGAATCAGCAAGACAGAAGAGAAACGTCTGTTTAGGAAGTTTATACGTCTAGATAATAGTCTCAAACGTGAAGTTGGGGGTGCTGGATTAGGCCTATATATTGCTAAGGCTTTAGCCGAACGCAATGGTGGCGAGCTCACCCTAAAAGAATCCAACTCAAAAGGGAGTGTATTCTCTCTAGTGCTACCAGTGGCTAAATAGTCTTTTTATAAGCCCGTTTTATGTAGTGCTTATGGAGCAATCCCCTTTTTTGTACATACGGCTCAACAAGTATTGTGGTTAGTTTTGAGATATTGCCACCTACAATGTCGTTCAATATTCTGTCTCCTACCATTGCGATCTCTTCGGTCTTGTACCCAGAGGAATTAATAACTTTAGAGTAATAGCCTTTCAGAGGCTTAAATAAAAATTTACCTGGCTTTACAACTTTAGAATTAAAGTGTTTGGTTATATTAGAGAAATCTCTTGTACTATTGCTACCTATAATGATCTTGAAACCAGACCTCTCAAGTGACTTCATAAATAGTGAGTATTCTTCTGTTAGCTGATTCTTTCTGCTTGGTACCAGTGTTTCGTCTATATCAAAGACGAGACATTTCACGCCAATATCTTTTAGAACCTTAGGTTTTAGCTCTAGCACTGACTTGGCGATATAGTCCGGATATAGAATTGAACGGCTTTCTACCTTCTTCATCTTATACAAGAACTATATCAGATAATTACATAATCGATTGACTTTAAAGAGTTATCTGAAAGATACTTATTATAAATGCAAGCTGTTCCTAACAAGTACGATAGAAACCCAGTATATGTCTTCTTTTTGATGGGGAGCTTGCCATTGCTTTGGGTATTGAGCCTGCTGGCCAGGCGACCAAATATTAGTTCAACGGAGAGCTCTTTGTTCTATCTATTTTATAATTTGCCAAAATTGTTTGCTGATATCCTAGCTCCCCTAGCCTTAGTAGTATCTATATTGGCCGTGATCTCTGCCTTTATAGTTCCAATGTTCTTTAAAAGATCTGATATTAGTGCCAGAATTGCGCTGGCTAGCGTTCTGGCATATGTGATTAGCTCATCTTTGCAGGAACTCGTTACTCGAGCTCGACCAGATCAGCTGCTTTCTGGGGTAAGTCCCTCTATTGATGTGAGTGGGTTTGGCTTTCCTTCTAGTCAGGCAGCTGTTTTGCTTGCTGGGGCACTAGTCATATCAGTCTATGCTTCTAGAAAATATAGAAAGTGGTTAGTTTATTCTTCTTTATTAGTTAGCCTTGGCGGCATAACCCTAGGAATAAGTATGCCTCTAGATATAATTGCCGGTTGGTTAGTGGGATTCTTTTGCTATAGCCTTACACTATTAGCCATTGGCTCACCCAGTAGAAAGATCACTGCTGAGGAGCTGACTCAGAGGCTACTTGATGGCGGGATGAAAGAGGTGCATCTTGAACCTGCTTCGGTTGATGCGCGTGGCTCTGTGCCATTCTTTGGAACGACTAAAGGAAAGGATATTTTTGTGAAAGTTTTTAATCAGGATAATAACGCTGCCGACTGGCTTTTTAAGCTAATAAGGAGGATACAATACAGAAGGCTAGAAGATGAGGTCCCTTCTATTACACCTAAGAGAGCTATCGAGCATGAAGCCTATCTTACAATGCTCGCTAAATATAAAGCTGGCGCCAGGGTTCCGGAAGTTATCGGTGTATACAAGGTAGCAGCAAATAGTTACGCAATGGTAACTGAAAGAATTGATTCTACTGGCCTAGATAAAATATCTTCTGCTGAAATTACAGATAAAACTCTTGATCTAGTTTGGGAGCAGATCAAGAAGCTACATGCCTATAACATTATCCATAAGGATCTTAGAGCAGCCAATGTGATGATCGAGAACAATACTAGTCTGCCTTGGTTAATCGATTTTGGTTTCTCAGAATGTGCTGTTGATAAGAGTGCCTTCTATAGAGATAATGTTGAATTCATAGCTTCTTCGGCAACAAAGGTAGGCGCTAAGAAAGCTGTTGCTGCTGCCAAAAAAGCTCTAGGAAAAGATACTCTGAAGTCAGCAATTCCCTATATGCAGTACGCCGCTCTTTCTGGGGCAACAACGACTGATCTTAAAAAGAAGAAGGGCCTGATAGATAGCATAAGGAAGGAGATGTTGGCAGCCATAAGACTAGAGGAGAAGAAGGTTGAGCGAGCAAAGATAAAACGTGTTTCTTACCCTAAGAAGTTCTAGATACAAACATATTCGAGGCCAAATAGTACCTCCATTTTTTATCCATTCCTTTGCTAATGCCTATTCTTGTAGATTCTTGGACTTCTTCATTATTTGGTGAATAGATTAACTTAAATGGGGATCTTGCTAGATCATGGCCATTCATACTTTTATCAATATTCAGTGCCTGGCAAAGTTTTGCCGGCCCGTTGCTAATGTCCTTAGTCTTTGAGGTCTTCCTAAACTTAGACATATGCTCATAACCATTTATGGGCTCGACTGCCCTAATCAAGATTGCAGCTCCGTAACCAGACTCAGCCACAACTATATTGCAGCAATAATGCATACCATAAGTAAAATAAACGTAAAGTCTTCCTGGTGGTCCAAACATTACCTCGTTCCGTATAGTCTGGCCGTTATAACTATGGCTAGCAACATCTGTCTGCTCGTATGCTTCGGTCTCGACGATTTTGACAAGTGCCTTTGTTCCGCCTGGGTATGTTCTCTCGATTAGGCAACCGACCAGTTCTTTAGCAGCGATCGGTGCTGGTTTCAGTAATATCTCTTCCAATTCTGAAGATAATAAACTCATCATCACTATTTAATTACATGAGACAATACTAGGGTAATAGTGATGGTCGCTCCAGTAAGTTGATTGAGCAGCAGGAACTTTCTCCAGCCTTTATTGGCTCTCTCACAATCATTGTCGGTCAGATTTATATAAGGCAAGACTGTGATTGCGTAAAGAAGGATAACTAGACCAATTGCTAACTGAGGGAATCCGTATAGACTTATCAATAAGGAAGAGAGCAGATATAGAACCAGACTTAATCTTGCTGTACTCTTTGCGCCTAGATATGTGGCTATCGAGCTTATCTTGGCTTTCCTGTCTGAAGAGATATCCTGTACAGCTCCAAACATATGACTTGCACAGCCCCACAGAAAAAATGATGAAACATAGCCAATAAAGATGGTTTGCCATCCGCATAGGAGCATGGCGAAGATCATTGGGCTTACAAAATGGAAGCTAGAAGTCATGGAGTCTAAAAACGGTTTTTCTTTTGTTCTTAGTGGTGGTGCGCTATAGATTACTGCTCCAATGGAAATCATCAGTAAGAATAAATCTGATAAATTACTGTTTGATAAAAATAATATTGGGATTATGAATATAAGATTGATTAGAAGACTCGAGCTGAGCATAAATTTGTGGAGTTCGGGCTCCAAGAGGCCTCCTTCTATGCTGCTTTTTCTAGGGTTTCTGAGATCACTCTCATAATCATAAACATCGTTTACGACATATATGAGGATGTTATAGGGTATCAAGAAGTAAAATGTAGCCAATAAGAAAAAGGTATTTATTGGTCCTCCAAGGGCTAGGTAAGCTGCAGCGAATGGGAAGGCAGTATTTATCCAGGAGATTGGTCTAGAAGAGAAGATGAGCTTCCTAAGCTTATATGATAATGAGTAATTACTTTTTTGCATATTTCTCCCAGAGTATAGCACTTATTAAAACCGATCCGACTGAATAGGCAAAGTCTTCTACTGGAGCTAGCCCAATTCTAAGTCCAATAGTTTTTGCATAATTGTAGGCCACAATATTGGATCTAATTATTAGGGAATCAAATATAGCTGTGAGTAAGAACATTATTAGTAGAGTTAAAATAAATGCTTTATTTGGCTTGAAGTTACTAAATACTAATAACGATATTGTTAGCAATATTATGACTGATAGGTTTAGTGCTAGATAGATCATCTTGTATAGCCCCTGTGTTTTATAAAAGTATAGATTACTAGTGCAGTGTAATTCAGCAGTAGAAGAAAGAATATTTCTTCTGCTGGAAACTGCCCGATTCTAAGTCCAATTAGTAAGTTTGTTCTGCCAATAAAGAATATGCCGAATTTAATTCCAAATATGTCCCACAAAGTAAATATAGACAAAGATATAATCAATATTTTTATAGCCAAAAAAAAGTCTTTGAAAAACACTAATTTATATCTTCTATCAACCAGAAGGAGGCCTGAAAGAGAGAGTATAAGTAGAATTAAGTAGCTACCTATCATTTTATAGTTCTCTTATCTTTTTTAGGGGAGATGGACTGCTGTCATTTGCAATGATCTTATATAAGACTTGGGCGCTAATTACACACATTGGGACTCCAATACCAGGTTGAGTACCGGCTCCAACATAATAAAGATTTTTTACTTTCTTACTCTTAAGCTTAGGCCTTAAGAATGCACTCTGCTTAAAGGTGTGACTTAGACCAAGCGCTGTATACTGCCAAGAATTAAATTGCTCTTTAAAGAATTCTGGAGTCCTAACTTCTTTAAGCACTATTCTATCTTTGAGATCTTTTATACCGGCCTGATTAGCAATATTATCAATACAGTTATCTACGTATTTTTCTAGATCTTTATTTGGTATTGATTCTTTTGCTGGCAGAGGGACTAATACAAATAGCGCCTCGTTACCCTTGGGTGAGACCGTTTTATCGGTGGCACTAGTCCTACTGACATACATAGAAGCTGACTTGGGCCACTTCCCTGCCTTATAGATGTCATTGAAGTTTTCTTGCCATTTTTCTGTAAAGAAGAGATTGTGGTGTTCTAGCTCCAGTAACTTGCCCTTAACACCTAAATATAATAACAGGCCGGATGGACCAGGCTTCTTTTTTTGCCAATACTTTTCTGGATAGGTTTGATACTCATCTTCTAATAATTTTGTTTCGGTAAAGTGGAGGTCAGCGTTTGAGATAACAATGTCAGAACAGATCTCCTTGCCATTAACAACTATTCCTTTTGTTCTTCCATCTTCTACTAATATCTTGTTTACATCAGAACTAAAGTGGTATTTAACCCCCTGCTCAAGACCAACTTGATAAAGTGACTTTGTGACTTCGTACATCCCTCCTTCTGATGGGTAGAAGACGCCTTCTTTAAAATCTAAATAGCTCATTAACTGGTAGAGTGATGGGGTGTTAAAGGGTGAAGCGCCCAGGAAAACACTTGGATATTCTAGGATCTGTTGCAGAGCAAGTGACTTAAATCTTATTGATATATATCTATGCAAATTGGAGACAAAAAGTGAAAAAAACTTTGATGCAGATTTAATAACTTCTTTATTGAAGACTGAGATTACTCTTGTATAGGGATTATATAAGAAGTATTTAAGAGCCAAGCTATAGCTCTTCTGGGCAAGGCTCAGGTACTCATCAAGCTCTTTTCCTGAACCCGACTCAATGGATTCGAAGATCTTTTTGTTCTTCTTGTAGTTGCCTTCGATTGTTATGCTATCTCTATAGTCATAGAAGACCTTGTAGGCTGGATGTAGCCTAGTGAGCTTATAGTAATCTTTTGTACTTTTACCAAAAAGCTTAAAGAAGTCCTCAAATACATCCTTCATTAGGTACCAAGAGGGTCCAGTATCGAAGGTGAAGCCATCCTTTTTTAGAACATCCATTCTACCGCCTGGGCCAGAGTTCTTTTCGTAGACCTCAACGTCGTACCCTGCCTTAGCCAGAATCGCCGCAGAAGCCATCCCGCCCGCTCCAGCTCCTATGATTACTACTTTTTTGTTTTTGGTCATATTAGTCCAATTTTTACTCCGAAGAGTATGACAAGCTTATAAAAGTTATTAATCCTAACTCTTTTAGTCTTTATGATTGAAACATCCGATTTTTTTATTTTTTTAAAAACTTTTGTGTAGTAGACAAATGCCAGATGGGTAGCTTTTTGAGAATTTTCAGGTAATTTTTTGATATAAATTTTGGCTAGGTCTAAGTCTCTTTGGATGTCTTTTTCAATCATTATCTTATATTTGTTATCAAAGCTTTGGTAGTCTCCAATTGGAAAATAGTATCTCTCTCTATTTTCATAATCATCTTTGATATCTCTTAGGAAATTTATTTTCTGGAATGCTGATCCAAGTGCTCTTGCGCCTTTTTCGAGTCGGTTATATTCTTTTTTGTCTGCGCCCACAAAAACCATTAAACACATCAGGCCAACCACATCGGCAGATCCATAAATGTATTTTTTGTATTGATCGGGAGTATATGTCTTTTTAACAAGATCCATCCGCATACTAGCGAAGAATGGTTTGATTAGTGAATTTGGAATATTATACTTTCTGGCCGTTTCGGAAAAAGACTGCACAATTATATTGGCGCTAAAGCCCAGTTTGATAGCTCGATAGACATCAGCTTCTAGCTCGTCTAGTATATCCAGGGCCTGCCTACCGGCATAGGTGTCAACAACTTCATCAGCGATTCTAACTAGGCCATATATATTGTAGATATCCTGGCGAATCTCCTTAGCAATCATACCTGTTGAAGCACTGAAGGAAGTTGAGAATATTTGAGTTAAAATTTTGCTAGATCTAAATGATGATTTTAGATATGGTTCCATCTTAGCTACTCCTATTCTTTAGTTTACTTGTTAGATTAGTTAGAAAATCTTTGGCCTGATCGGATGCATGTAATGAGTCGATCAGTTTCTCTGCTTGCTTGCAGTGGCTATCTAGCTCTATTAGTATTTCTTCTTTTATATTAGTATCGGCGATTAAACTGTATATCTTATCAATATTATTTTGATTAAGCTCATGGTCTACGTGATAGTACTGATTAATTTTTTCAGCCTCTTTTTTGCTCAGCCTTTCTATTGCTTTTTTTATAATCAGAGTTCTCTTCTTCTCCCTTATGTCCGAATCATTTGGTTTGCCGGTTTGTTCTATGTCTCCAAAAAAACCTAGGAGATCATCGCCAACTTGGAATATGTAACCAAGAATATTGCCTAAATCTTCGAGCTTCGATAGCTCTGATTGGTCGGCTCCAGCAAGTATTGCTCCGGAGATCATAGGTAAAGAAAACGAGTAACCGCTAGTTTTATTCTTAATGATAGACTCAACATTTACTTCTTCTACTGGCACTAAAACAGAAACAACATCGATATGCTCTCCTCCAGCTGTTTCAAAGAATGCTCTAGAAAAGAGTTCTATCATCTTTATTTTATCCGTTGGATCTAAATTGCTTTTTGAGATTATTTCGTATGGTGCAATAAGGAATAAATCCCCTCCTAAAAGTGCTGCGGACATTGCAAAATGCTTTGCTTCTTCTTTTTTTAGGTTAGAATAATAGTCTTCGTAGACACCAGACATATTCTTTCGTCCATGACGAAGTGTGTCTCTATCAATAATATCGTCGATTATGAGCAGGCTACTATGCATAATCTCCCATGCCGCTGCCACATCAACTATCTGGTTGATATCTTCTCCTCCGTAACCTATATATAGCTCGATGCATATCTTTGGACGTATACGCTTGCCACCGGCTTCTAAATAGTCTTTAAGCTCTCCCCAGAGAAGTTCATATTTGGGATCTATCTTCTTGGCTTCTAGTATTTTTTTAGCACAGTAGGCACTAAGCCTTTGTTCTACGAGTTCTGTAAGCTCTTTAAGATCAATCGTCTTTTTATCTGTAGCAATCATTTATAATGATTATACCTGTAAAATCATTTATTTGTATTAGAAATGATAATTTTATATTTCTTTTTTAATTACAGATTAGGCTATCTCGCCTACTGCTAGACCTATGCCTGTCATTTTCCCATCATCAAAAAGTGAATCACAGAACCTTATTTGACCATCATCTTTAATGTGTGCCTTAGCTGTTACATAGAATCCAGGCAAAGACTTATAGAGCAACTGTGGGAATGCCATATAGCCATAACTATTAGGCTTTTCGCCCCTTATGCGGGGCTGGAGAGCGAGCATAGCGAATCCGGTTGGGCTTATTGGAGTGATCTCTAGGCCCTGGTTCGAGTCGTTCGATCCAAACTCGTCTTGGGCTCTGGCTAAATGAGATAACTGGGTTACTGTATTATCCGGATCAGTAGCATCATCTATTAGTCTCTGGAGTTCTCTTTGTTTGGCTTGCTCGGTTCTTGCAAACGTTTGACTATAACGTGGGTAGAATGGATGGCCTATAAAATGTAGTAATGGATTCATTGGTTCAGGCCCATCTTTTAGGGCAATCCGGGCTTGAAGTACTGGCTTACGACCATTGATTTGAACATGATTGCTATTGATCTCATCTATAGAAAGACCTTCTTTCTTAGGATCTTCTGGAAGCCATAGCCTCTTGGAGCCGTCTTGGTGTTTGTCCCAACTCCTCACCTCCCCAAGTGGGAAGGTTTGTGGGTATTCTACACAACCTGGATAGACACCGTTATCGATTTGGTTAAACATATCTAACAGACTAAATCCGCTACCAAGTACTGGGGCTATGTACATTTCACCTGGTCTATCAACTTTTTTGCGTAACCAAGAATAGTGTGTCTCTATACAGAACTGGACCCACTCTCTATCGGCTTCGATTCTTCCAAGTATGTCAAATGCCTCCATAGTAACCGCGGCATCATCCCTGATATCTATTTCTCTTGAAGATCCTGTTGAAGAAGTGCTGAACTGATCTGGTGTCTTTAATCCAAATGATTGCATAATTCTAATTATCTCTTGCCAGCAAGTATGAACTTTTTGTCGGTCACTTGCAACCATAAGCAAAAAGTTCCAGTAGTATAAAATTACTGTAATTAAAATTAAATGTATTGGCTGAGCGTGGCGGTCTGAAACCTTGTAACTGCTTATAATGGGGCAAATGAGACACTTATAGAACTTTTATTTTGAATACTTACCACAATTCTGTGAGTAATATGGATATGCTTGCGATACCAGTATAATTACGTCAAAATATCAGTAATGAAGAAAGATGGTACTGAGAGTAGTCTAGGTTTAAACCGAAGTTTAGTAGATAGAGAAAGTCTTACGGCTGCAGGCATTGGTTTTATTGCGGGTTCAGTCGCAAAGTCTGTAGCTATGGAGATATTCTCTCACCAAGAGTTAGCCCACCACACCCTTAGAGTAAAGCCATGGTTGAATAAAACCTCCAGAGTTGTACTTGCCGCATATGGATTGAGTGCTAATAAATTTGCCTTAAGACACAGAAAGCACCATAGGATCGACCATATTGATAGTAGAGAAAGTATTATAGGAGGAGTAGCTGGAGCATTCATATCATCAGGAACGAGAGAGGAGGCACTTGCTCCATCTGATCCTTTAGCTAGAGACTGGAGTGGAGAGGATGTTTTCGATGACCCTCTAACAACTATAGAAAGTGGCGAAAAGGTATTGCGGCATAACCCATGGTATGAGAGACTGGCTTCTAAGGGTGGTTTCGGTGCAGCGATTTTGCCTGCGCTTGGGTGTGCAAGCATATACGCAGCGGCAAGAATGGTGGGAGCTAAAAAACCAGCAGTTGCCACAACCGCCTTCGTAGGTGCTAGTCTAGTGCCACTTGGACTTCAACCGGGTGTAACCTCCTATGCCGAAGCTAGGGCTGGTATATCTGACGGAAGAATAAATACCGATAGAGTAAGAGGGCCTCTTAGAGTTAAGGTTGAAAGACATGATGAACACCATGAGAAACCTTGGAGATACGACTTAGGTATAACTCCAGTAGACCGATTAGCTATTAAGGTAGGGATGGCTCTACACCAGATCGAAGAGACTTAAGAACTTTTAGAAGATATAGTACGATAAAGGGTTATACAATACCTATTGTGCGACATCTTTTAAAAGTCTTTCGACCTCAGGATCTAATACCCAAGTAACCATAGTTGGATTCTCG
>JAKOXJ010000057.1 GCA_029781075.1 bacterium
GAGTCGCTGCAGGCATATTCTCTCGTGCAGGAGAAGGTGGAGCTAGCAACGTCCTCTACCAATTTGCCGCCATAGCAATTCTAATAGCCCCATACTTTCTAGTCGGAAAAGCCTTTGCATTCGCTGGTGGTTCAATCGCCAAACTTGCCGGAGTAGTAAACAACCGAGGCAAGGGAGCCATCGATCGCAGCAAAAAATGGGAGGCCCAAAGAATCGCCAAGAATCGTGCAGATGCCAAAGCCGGTTCAAGGTATCAAGACCGCTTTGGTACTCGTACCATAAATAGAGCCCTTGGGCTTGGGGCCAATAGAGGGAGCCAAACAAGAGCTCAGCAGGCATTCGCTAAAAGGCTAGCAACCCTAAAAGAGACTAACCCTGACATTGAGACCCTAACAGGCGAAGAGGCCCGTCTATTGGCGGAGTCACAGGGTTCTGAATCAAAGATGAAGGATGCTATAGAACTTATGGCTCAAGAATTGGTAAGCAGTGGCAAAGTAAGAGACATAAAACAAGCCAGAAGCATAGCCAAAGGGTATGCCAACTCCGCAAGAATAAAGGCGGGCGGCGTAAATGCGGCAAGTTCTGCCTACGCCCTGCAAAGAGCTGTGGAGTCGGGCTCTATATCTGATGGTGCAGTTATAGAAAGGCTTGGTGCGGGTATTGGTGCCGTGGCCCTAGGAGGTTCTCATGGTGCTGCATTTGGGGCTCAGGAGATTGCTGCACCAGCTAAGGGTGCTGCCACCAAGAAAGCCCAAGAGACTATTATGGCCCAAACTCAGGCGATCAATGCGGCTGAGCAGTCCGGTAACTTTGAACTAGCAGACATGTTGAGAGACCAAGCAGGCATATCCTATGTCCGTATGCCAGATGGTTCTATCAGATACACAGTTACGCGTACAGGAAGTGCCGCCACCTTAAAGGACCTTGGGAAGTCTTGGTCTTCACCGGACAATAAGACAGACCTAGAAGCCAGAGACCCAGTAGACTGGTACGAAGCGGGCAGAGATCGAAAAAGACCACTCGACCCAGATGGTAAACCGGCAAGTACTCCACCACCAACACCCCCGCCTACTCCACCATCCCCGCCCAAACCCACCGGAGCCTTCAGTATAGGCCAAAGAGTAGTACACACTAAAACAGGCAGTGACGGTGTAATTGTTGGCTACTCTGCAGATGGTATGCCAAATGTTGAATGGACGACTCTAGCTAAGGGGCCTGGTGGTACCGTAGTCCAGGGACCGGGAGTAAAGTCAAATGCATACGACAAGAATCTACGTCCAATGTAGTATTATCTAGTTTATATGAGACACGCTGATAGAATAGGGATTCACGATACAACCCAAACAAATATTCCAGGGTTATTAGATGACCCCGATGCACATTTTGCCCCGGGCGGTCCAAGAGATAGAGCAGCACTCGAAGCTATGGCCGAACATGCCATTAATATGGCTTATGGGGCAACCCAGCTTTCTACAAGAATCGATAAGTCACCCATGACAACTACTCCAGAAAGGAGAGCTACTGCAGATGGAGCCAAGGTCGGAGAAGACGAAGTTATCGCAGAAAGAAGAAAGTATATCGAAGCCGCTCTAAGAGACCCAATGCCAGGAGCGGCAATCCCCCCACACCCAGATGAGCCCAAGATAAGAGATGCTATTACTAAAGGCTACGGTGACCTAGCTACTATACAAGCGGGGATCACAGCAATGGAAGCTGAGCTAGCACCTATAACTGCGGCTAGAGGTGCTAGCCCAATAGAAAGCACGTGGGAGTCCAACCTAAAACAACAGATAGCCTATGCCAAACAAAAAGAGCAGGAAAAGATAGGTGAAATAAGGAAGCTTCAAGAATCGCTTGAGCCAGAAAGAGACCCTTTCACAAGAGCCAAACTCCAACAGGAGCTCGCCAGAATGGATGGCGACCTCCCAGGAGGAAAAGAGGCTAGAGCACACGAATTAGGAGGGGGATTAAGAGGCTTCTTCAGTAACCCTCATACCGTACTAGATTCATGGAGAGAAAGAGCTCGAGTAAATGCAGAAAGAGGAAGTACTAAGAGACAGCAGAGAAGAGAGGATAGGGCCCTAGCCAATAGGGGAGAGGCCCCAGTACACGGAAGGGACACAAGTTGGCTGACAGATATAAGGGATGACTTAAAAAGCAAGAAAACCTCTTATGCAGAGATAGCACGTGTAGGTAATGTCATAGAGGTAGATGGAGAGCTGTTGTTTGTACAGGATATAGAGCCGGCTCACGCGGTATATATCGGGCCTAGCGGTATTAAAGAAGAGTTGTTCTTTGAAGACGGTACTCCGGTAAAGATGGATGAAGTAGATAACCTATTACTTAGACCCCCTGGTAGCAGGCCAAAAACATATGTAAATCGTCCGGACCCAGCCAAACCAGGGTCATTTAAAAGAGAGGAGATTAAACTTAGTCAAAAAGATATTAAGGACTCTATACATCACGGCGAGGAAAAGGTCGTCCTAGGACATATGCACACTCGTGAAGAAGCTAAAGACATCCTAATGAATGGTGCCGAAGCAATAGATTTAGCCCCTCTTTATATCCGATTAGATGATCTTGTGCTAAGTGTTAAAGGCGACCCCCCAACTGCAAAAATTATCACAGGTAAAGAACGAAAGAAGGCCATTGATGAAATGTTGGTGTGGCAAGACCTTGGAAGCGATCCAAGTGGCGCCCCAAAGGTTGCTAGCCCAGATGGAAGAATACGCGTATTTGACGGGCAGGGAGGTCACTTTGTTCGTCCATTTGCATACCCTGAGCATAGAAGAGATAGCTTCGAAAGATACGTCAAAGAATCAAGATTAAGGGCTGCAGCCGATGCGAGAAAGGCTACAATAAGACCACCTAAAGACGATATCAAAGATCCATCAAAACCTTACTACAAAGGACCCAGAAGAAAATAGCTCAAAACATATTATGCTAAACTTAACCATATACAAATATGGCAAGACACACCGTACCACAAGACGTAGAAACCGCTGATAAGCTCATTGGCTTCTTAAGTTTAAAACAATTCCTATTTGTTTTAGCAGGCTTTGGCGGGCTCTTTTTAGCATATACCTTTGCCAGAATTAATATCATCTTAGCTCTCCCATTTCTACCATTTATCTTTATCGCATTTGTCCTAGGACTGTATCAACGCCATGACCAACCTGTCGAAGTATTCCTTGCTTCCTGGATCAAGTTCAAGCTGGCCCCTAAGACAAGAATCTGGGATCAGGAAGGCTACGAACAGCACGTCATAGTAACGGCCCCAAAAAAAGAAGTTATTGATTACACTAAAGGACTCAGCAAAGAAGAGGTATACAGTAACTTTACCGGACTCGGTTCTAAGCTAGACACCAGAGGATGGTCCACTAAAGGAGTGACTGCAGCCGAGTCGCAGGATCTGGGCACAGGTGAGAGTGAAAGATTAATGAGCCTATCTGAGGTAGAAGCCCTAAAAGAAAAATATGAGCCAAAAATAGATCCTGCCACAGACATATTTGATGCCAATAACTCCCCAACCGCTACTAGAATAGAGGTTGATATGGATAAGGCCGGGCAAGAATCAAATAAAGCAGCTAGCCAGATACTGTCTACCAAGCCGCTAGTTACAGATGACAGCTCAGACGAAGACAGTAGCTCAACTACAGAAGAGAAAGACATTCCTCCGAACATCCAGAACCTTGCCCAATCAGACGCCCCAATATCAACCGTTGCCAACCAAGCCAGTGCCACAATTACTAAAGATCAATTAGAGCAGGGTGCCGAATTCAGTCTACGTTAGAGACCAAAACTATTTTTCTTCTTATCAATCCAAGCTTTAGATTGTCTAACGAGTTTATCTGCATCCTTAGAATCTTGCAGTAAAGGCTTTATAGCCTCTTCACTGTAGATCCCGTTCTGTGAACCTTTTACCAAAACGACCATACCGGCCACGAGCTTATCTTGAAGGTAATTACCCGCTTTGTAGGGGTTTGAGAACCACTTAAAGGGTATCTTAGAGGTCGCTAGTATAGGTCTATAGTATTTCTTGGCTAATGACCCAATTAGGACCACCTCCTGAAGCTTCTTTTCCTTAAGATGTAGAGCAACTTCCATATGAGCCTCTTCTTCAATATCTGAACTCATCTCATTGATGCCCCCCAAAACTACTACCCTTCTTGGAGTATTAAACTCATATAATAGATCTAGCGAGGCTATACTAACGTTTGCACCCACGTTATTATAGCTATCATCAATGATAATCGAACCTTTTTTACCGGGCAGCAACCTGCCTCTCCCAGCAGCTGGCTCCATACCTTCAAGTGATTTGGTCGCAATAACATTACTTACCCCTAAGTTCTTTGCAACCAAAAGAGCTGCTGCAAAAACAAACCCAGAGTGCAGATGGAGTAGAGAAGACCTAACGCGGCTCTCCTCGCCATCAATCTTAATGGTTAAATCTCTTCTTGTCCTAAGACCAACGTCAACCAAACTGCCAGCCCTTACGACGGCCCTATTAAAATTTGACGTACCGAACCACTCTAAACTAGATACAGATGATTCCAAAATCTTTTGGTACTTCTTGGGCACAAGATCACTATTCGCGATAATTTTTCTGGAGTACTTTGTAACTTGAAGCTCCTCTTTGGCGACGTCATCAAAAGACTTAAAGTTAAGCATATGCTCAGGAGTAATTGCTGTAATCACACATAAATCCAGCTTGCCGAACTTACCGAACTGGGACATCTCACCTGGCATATCCGTACCAATCTCAATCACGGCATATTCGTAATCTACTGTCTTTTTAGAAGCCCTCTTTACTCTCAAAAAAGATTTAATTACCGAAACTGGGCTTTGCACATTAGGATACTGTTCCTCAAGCAATACAAATATTGCCGCAAATGGGTCATTATACGCTCCATCATGCATCAAGACCCTTTTCCCCGAGCCCTTCAGAACTTCCGCAATAGCAAACTTAGTAGAAGTTTTCCCTACACTACCAGAAACTCCGATAAGTCTCATCTGATTATTATTACGTAAGAACCCCTTCACGTAAGGGCTATACAGAGATACAAGAAGTCTCTTTATATATTTCTTAAAAGAAGCAACCAAATTAATACTCATATCTACACTTATAAGTATAGCCTACGATTCAAACTATCAAAAAGAGAATGAAGGGGGAGCGTGTATTGAATATTTAATGGATAAATAAGTATTTACCAAATTCACTACTTGGGACTGTTCTGTAGGTAACCCTACCCCAACTTGGGTAGTTCATGTCGCTAACCAAAAGACTTCCATCAGAATTAACACCCTCTACAAATGCAACGTGACCTGCTCCACGGATATTCCTATGCCATAAAACATCTCCTGCCCTTGGGTTACCATCTACTGCATAGCCCATAGAGGCAGCTACAGAAGCCCACCTAATTGCATTTCCCATCCTATTAGGTATTGGCCTTCCAATAGCCGCTCTTCTGTTAGCAGCATGCCATGTGCAATACCCTCTGCTATAAGTATTTCCACCGCCAATAACTGGATTAGCCGCAAACCCATAACTATAGACAGAAAGAGAAGAGCTTCTCCTAGAAGTTCTTGCCGCAGAAGAATTACGTGGGCTACCATTTGGGACAATTATTTGAGTTCCCGCAGGAATTTGAGCATTTATATCAATATCATTAAATAGAGCAACCTCCTCGGCAGAGGCACCAGTACCATCAGCTATAGTCTTTGGAGTATCCCCCGCCTTTGCAGTTACCAAAACACCTGTAATTGGGAGTATCTTTAAAGTAGTCCCAGGGGCAACCGAATCACCAGTTAAGTT
>JAKOXJ010000066.1 GCA_029781075.1 bacterium
TAATACTGAAGAAATCAAACAGCTCAAAGAACGCTTAAGTGTTCTGGAGACGATTGAGTCAGAGAAGTTAAAGCCAAAGAGCGAGATCAGGACAACTGGTAAGCACTTCTTCCCTCTTGTGCTTGGCTTCTTCTTCGCGCTTTGCAGCGGTATCGCTATCTATGGTGTGGCTAACTCGGTTAGGTTCTATTCTGACTATGGGGATATCTCTTCACTGGTTGTTTCTTTAGGGATGTTATTTGCTCTAATCTTGATGGTTGGTATTGCCACTTGGGCCATACATCGTAGTGACTGGGGCTATCGTCTTAGATATACCGTGGTTCTTCTGATAGTCCTATTTAGTTCTATTGGTATAGGTGCTGTGTTGATGCAGGGTCCTGTGGAGAGACTCGTTGATAAGCTTGGGATCAATAATAACCTACGTCCAGAAGACAGGATGCTTAATGATAGCGCAATCTATGGAAAAATAAATACAGTTAATGACGAGAATTTAAGGGTTGATATTATGGGCGGCGGTGTCGTGAATATAGAGATTGACGGTAGGACAAGAGTCTTTCCTCTTGGAACTGAGTTGAAGGGTGGTCAAGTTGTAGCGGTAATACTTAGGTCTGATGATAACGTGGCCAAATGGGTCCGTGTTCTACCTCCTAACCACCCTGCTGGACGCGGAATAAGATAATTTTGAAACAATAGATATTTTGTCTTCGTAGTAGTAAGTAGGAGGAATATTGAGAAAGCGAAATCTAAAGGAAGTTACTAAGAAGCGAATCCAAAAAGATTTATAGTTTTGTACTTTTTGCCTTTTTGTATTAAACAAATTTAACTTTCAACAAATTAGTCGTTAATTCTCAGTATTCTTCTTATGGTTTAGTAAATAGATTTTAAGGTTTTAATAAAAAGGAGATTTGACTACCTGTAAAGTGGTTTTATAAGCATGAAGAAAAATATGATAAGTAAAAAAGCCAGTATGGCGGTTATGGGTCTCGCAACTCTAGGGATTTTAGGTGTTAGCGGTTTGGGTGTTAGTGCTCTTTCTAATAGTGATAGCCGGCAAGATGGTTTGGCTTCGAGGCTAGCTACAAAGTTCGGTCTAAATAAAGATGAAGTTTCTAAAGAAATGCAGTCTTATCACGAAGAGGAACATCAAAAGCATCAAGACGAGATGAAGACTAAGCTCAGTGAGGCACTTCAGAAGAAAGTTGATGATGGTACCATAACGGCTCAGCAGAAAACTGCCATAGAAAACAAGCTGGAAGAAAAACGTAAGGCAAGAGAAGCCGAGCGCGAAGCGGATAAGAACTCTAGCAGTAGGCCTACAAGAGACGAAATGAAGGCTAAAATGGACGCCGAAAAAGCGGAGATGGATGCATGGCTTAAAGAACAAGGGATCAATCTAGACCTTAAGGATGTATTACCAGCTCCACATCAAGGTGACCATAGCCCAAGAGATATGAAGGAAGGGGGTGATGATTAGATAGGAAAAGATAATTAGTTTTTGCTCTAACTCTTTCAAGTTGTAACCTCAGAAAATTTCTGAGGTTATTTTTTAGTGAATTTGAACCTGAGCTCTGTTATAATCTTGCTTATGTTTTGGGTGGATCTTTTTGGATGGTGGTACGGAGAAGGCTTTAAGGACCTTAGTTCTAAATTTAGCTCTCTTTTTGGGTCAACCTCCGATTTTTTTAGTATTGGACTACTTACAAAAAGTCTGTTCCAGCCATTTAGACAAACTTTAACTACCAGTAATTATAAGCGCAACTTCTGGGAGAAATTAGGTGATGCATTAGTCTCTCGTACGGTAGGATTTTTAGTCCGTTTTTGTTTAATAGTCGCAGGATGCTTTGCTCTGATGCTTGAAGTGATATGTATGGGTCTTACATATTTATTATGGCCTATACTCCCGGTTATTCCGCTTTTATTAATTGCTCTAACTATTTTAAATTTTGGGTTCTAGACATATGGACTACAGC
>JAKOXJ010000067.1 GCA_029781075.1 bacterium
TACTGTTAGTTCACTTTACACAAAGTACTTAGCAGATCAGGGCAACAATGTATTGGCTATAGATGTAGATCATAATATGGACTTCATGCTAAATCTTGGCATGCCAGAGTTACCGACCTACCTGGGTGATGCTATGCCTGATATATTAACCTACTGTAATTTACCGGATAGTGCGGGATATAGAGACGCTTTAAAGAAGAATGCTAAAGATATCCAGTTCTCGATCAGTCCACAGGACGAGTTTACTGCTAAATACTCTCACCGCATTCAAGATAACCTACATATAATGTCGGCTGGTCCTCATAACGATAAAATCCTAAAAGAGGGTTATTGTAGCCATTCACTGGGAACTCCACTTAAGATTTACCTCCCATTCCTAAAACTCGGCGAGGAAGAGTTCGTAGTACTAGACGAGAAAGCAGGGGCAGATGGCGTAGGTACAGGTATCGCCAAGGGCTTAGATCTAGTAATAGTGGTTGTTGAGCCTACTAAATATGCCCTTAAAGCCGCCTCTCAGATAACAGCTATCTTAGAAGAGTTTGGCGTACCTTACGAATATGTCGTTAATAAAGTATTTGGTCCAGAAGATTTAGAGTTAGTAGAAAGTACTTTAGGAAAGACTCCAATTGCTCATTTTAAAATCGACCGAGATATGGCTGCTCTTTCAGAGCGTAAGTCCGATGATCTTCCTCAAATAGAGTCTTTAGATAAGATACATGAGGAAGTCACTAAAAGTAAGAAGACATTAAAGAATAAATAATATGACTAAACCAAGATTGTTAACACCAGATAGCAAAAAACTAGATATAGCCCGAGCCTTGAGTCCGCAAGCGCCCAATTCTAGGCAAGAAGCTCTTGCCTTAGCAACTTTTGCTAGCCTAGTAGCAGAAGAAGATCAAGATTACATACTGCCATATAGCTACGTGGATCTAAATACCGGATTAAGATATCGTTCAGAAGGTAACATGGACGAAGTGCACGCAGCTATTGAGTCTGCCGAAGGTATTGCATTGCGAGAAAAAGTTAATAAAGTATTAGGCTTAGAGCTTGGCATTCAGGCTGTTCATGGGCATGACTGCAACGACTGTCTACTACCTATCGGTGAAGAGCCATCTGACCTATGGGTAGCAGACCAAGAGCTAAGATCTCGTTCTGCAAAACTTGCCCCAACTATTGTACTACCATCTATTGAACAAGTCACTGAGATAGCTGGGGTTGCTACTGAAATAGCACAAAGAGACAGAGAATTTTTTGACTCAGTAGCGTCTTTGGCTACAGAATTAGTACAAAAAACATCTATTGAATTAGTAGCTTAGTCAATATAGTTTTACTCAAACATCAAATACTCGTAAGGATCTTCTGGCTGGGGGATTATGTTAGAGTTCTGGGCTCTTAGCAAAGCACCATCGACCCCTAGCTTCTTTCCTTGCTCCAACGCACCTGACACATCTATCCAATCATCTTCTTTATACTTCTGCTCCCATCCTGGGAGATAAACTGCTAAAGAAATCGGACTGGCATCCACTGCACAGCAACTTATTACAAATCTAGATAAAAGCAGTATGTCATGACTGTTTTCGGGAGTTCTCTTTATAAAGCCACTAAGTTCAAAATTTTTATCAAGCACGAGGTCCTGAGTATCTTTTCTATTGGCTAGCCCTACCACTTGATTTATAGATTTAGGATCTCTTGCCCAGGATATATATCTCAGATCCTTATAACTACTCCAATAGTCTTGGCTACGTTTTCTTCCTGCCACATCCGACAACAAAGGCTTTGCAGGTAAAAAAGCTAGAAGAGTAAATACTATTAAAACGAGCCAGACTCCTTTACTTAGTAACCATGCCCCAAAGATGAATGGTAGCTCAAAGTAAGAATAAGGTAGTTCTGTCGGCTCACCCTTATATTTATAAAAAAATGCGGAAAGAAGTAATATAAAACTTCCTATTAGACTTAGGATTATAGTGAATAAATCGTAGCGTGGGTGAATATAATATAAAAGATCACCCTTAAAACCGGTGTACGCTATAGCAGCGAGTAATAGCGAAGCAACCAAACGCTGCATCCTCACAGGAACTCTATCCCACATAAGACATCACTACTCCTATAATTACACTAATCACAGCTATACCACTCATCATAATAATAATTGAGCGAGTAGTATATGTTGTCTTTAGCATTGATATAGATTTTATATCTAACATTGGTCCAGCTATCAAGAAGGTTAATAATGCCCCATTTTTAACTAAACCATAGTATGAAAGAGCAAAGAAGGCATCAACGCTAGAACATATCGATATAACAACCCCAAGTACTAGCATAATAAGTACACCAGACAGCACGCCCCCCACCATATCTCCAATCAAAGTCTGATTTATACCTAGTTGGATAAAGCTGGCTATCAACGCCCCAATTATTAACAGTCTAAGCATCGGCCAGAACTCTTCACTAAAGTCTAGGCAAAATCTTTTTATAGTCTTTTCAGACTTTTTGGTCGCATGAGTATGTCTACATGTTTTTTCAAAGTCAGGGTTGAGGACCTGTTTCTTCGATCTACCTACTAGCTCCCCAACCGTAAGTGCCACTATTAAGCCTCCTATTACTCTGGCGGGCATCATCCACGGTACGTTTCTAAAGGCTTCTTTGGTGGTTATTATGGTTAGCGGGTTTACTATTGGGGCAGCCAGTAAGAATGTGGTCGCTTCTTTAATAGAAAAACCTTTTCTAACTAGACTCCTAGCTAAAGGTACATTGCCGCATTCACAGACTGGTAGTGCAACGCCCATACAACTTATAGAGAGCCTCCTTAGTAAGGTATTCTTAGGTAGTCTAGGCGCAAGTTTAGCAAAAAAGTTAAATTCTGTAGCCAAGGTTGCAAGTATAGTCCCCAGAACTAAAAAAGGGGTAGCCTCGACTATTATGCTGAGTGCAATTGTTATAAAATCTTGAGCCCTATCCATTCAGGTACCATTATAGCTAATCCTGGCTAAACCTCTGAAGCGGATGCAAAAGCGACCATAATAGACTTGGTTTAGAAAGCTTAGATTTAAGTACCAAGCTTACTTTTTTTTCTTCAGTACCGTTCTTGGCGACTATATAGCCTACATCTTCGTCTTGCTCTGTATTTGTCGATAGTTTCTCAGCCTTATATTCAATTTCTGTTTTTAGACCATCCCATGTTGGCAACTTAAGGTCCTCGGCTAATGTCACTACTGCCTTAGAATCCCAGTCAGACTTATAGTAGCCTATATCTTCACCTTTTTTAGCTACATTTGTATCTTTTACGTGCTTCAAGCTGCTTTCTAGTAATGGTAAAGCTGCTGTCATGGCTGCGTATAGATCTTTTTCACCCATTACAGCTCCGACAACCACTACTTCTTTTCCACTAATAGATCTAGTGGTGCTAAATATATAACAACCTCCAGCTTCCGGAGTATTGCCCGTTTTAACCCCATCTATACCATCTTTGCCTAATAGATAATTAACATTTTTAGCTAAGCCGGAAACAGGTAGGTTAGCTTGCTTTTGTCCAACAATCTCTTTTAGAACTGGGTCGTGGAGTGCCATAAGCGATAAGTTCACCATATCTGCAGCTGTGCTGACAGTTTTTGGCGAGTAGCCACTACCGTCATCCACCACAGTACCATCTAGATGGTTATCCTTAGCAAATTGATTTGCAAAGTTTACGTACTCCTCTTGAGATCCAAAGGCCCACTTAGCTAAGGTGTAAGCGATGTTATTGGAAGAAGGAAGCATCAAAGCTTGCAGTGCCTCATATTCTGATATCTGCTCTCCTAGTTCTACTTTTGTAACAGACCCTCCTTGTGTCAAATAGTTTTTATAGACATCCACATCATCTTGTGCAATTGTAATGAGCGGTCCTTTTTCTCCAAGCCCGAGAGATTTTTGTTTTAAGACCAAATAAGCTAAGAGTAACTTTATGGTACTA
>JAKOXJ010000069.1 GCA_029781075.1 bacterium
TACCTCACAAAGGGGCTATATGCAGAGGTTAGAGATGAAAGAACTGATAAGGGTAAGGCTTTCTATTTTGAAGGTGGGATTAGTTCTTATGTAAGACATCTGAACTTCGGTAAAGAGATAGTTCAGGATGAGATATTCTATATCCAGAAGAAAGTTGAGGATGTCGAAGTTGAGATAGCGGTACAGTACACAGATGCCTATACTGAGCAGGTTTTGTCATTTGCTAATAACGTCCCAAACCCAGAGGGAGGAACTCATCTTACTGGTTTTAGGACGGCTCTTACCAGAGTTGTAAATGATTACGCCAGGAAGAACGCTCTACTAAAAGAAAAAGAAGAGAATCTTAGTGGAGAGGATGTTCGTGAGGGCCTAACAGCGATTATACTAGTGAAGATTCCGGACCCTCAGTTTGAGGGGCAGACTAAGAATAAGCTTGGTAACCCAGAGGTAAGGGGATATGTTGAACAGGTTTTTGCAGAGTACTTTTCTTATTATCTAGAGGAGAACCCTAATTCTGCTAAAAAAATTATTGGTAAATCGCTTCTTGCAGCTCGTGCTAGAAAGGCAGCTCGGGCAGCAAGGGATAATATTATAAGAAAAGGTGTTTTGGATGGCGCATCAATGCCTGGTAAGCTTGCTGATTGCTCTACTAAGGATAGGACAAAGGCTGAGCTATTTATTGTAGAAGGTAACTCTGCGGCTGGATCTGCGAAAGACGGTAGAAATAGTGATTATCAAGCTATTTTGGCTTTAAGAGGTAAGGTTCTTAATGTAGAGCGAGCGAGGATGGATAAAATGCTTGCTAACAGAGAGATAGTTGATCTAATTAAGGCAATAGGAACCGGCTTGGGCGACCAGTTTGATCTAAATGGTCTTAGGTATGACAAGATAATTATCATGACAGATGCTGATGTTGATGGAGCACATATCTCTACATTATTACTGACGTTGTTCTTCCGTCACTTTAGACAGCTAGTTGATAATGGTCATGTTTATATAGCTCAGCCACCTCTTTATGGCCTTAAGAAGGGTAAGAAATTAAGTTATTTATTTACTGACGAAGAAAAGGATCAGATGATTGAGGAGTTAATTAAAGAAAAGGCTTCAAAAGGAACTGGAATTGACCCTAATCAGGATAAGATAAAGCAGGCAGGAGTGGAAGTTAATAGGTATAAGGGTCTTGGTGAGATGGATGCTGATCAACTTTTTGATACTACAATGGATCCAGAAAAAAGAGTTTTGCTAAAGGTTTCGATCGATGATGCAGAAAGAGCGGATGCTGTGTTTAGTAAATTGATGGGTGATGAAGTTGAAATGAGGAAGAAGTTTATAGAATCCCAGGCAAAATTTGTTAAGGATTTGGATATTTAGGGGTTATTAGTTTATGGATGATCAAGATACAAAAAATACGGACTTAACTCAGCAGGATATACCTTTGGTAGATCAATCTTCTCAGGCTGTTGCTCCTGGTAATGTTTTGGGCGCTAGTGTAGAGAAAGAGATGGAAAATAGGTTCTTGCAGTACTCGATGAGCGTTATTGTTTCTCGTGCCCTACCTGATGTAAGAGATGGTCTTAAGCCAGTCCACAGAAGGATCCTCTTTACGATGGATGATAAGGGCATAAGATCATCTGGTAAAACAAAGAAGAGTGCTGAAATTGTCGGTGAAGTGATGGGTAAATATCACCCTCACGGTGATGGCGCTATTTATGATGCAATGGTCCGTTTAGCCCAGACTTGGTCTTTGCGCTATCCTTTGGTCATACCTCAGGGAAACTTTGGTTCTATGGATGGTGATGAGGCGGCTGCCTCTAGGTATACAGAGGCCAAGCTTCATCAGCATGCAGAGTTAATGCTCGAGGATTTAGATAAAGACACTGTTGATTTTACTGATAACTACTCTGGAGAATATCAAGAACCAACTGTTTTACCAGCAAAACTACCGAATTTACTGATTAACGGTCAAATGGGTATTGCGGTCGGTATGGCAACTAATATCCCTCCTCACAACCTATCAGAAGTTGTAGATGCCACAATAATGATGATTGAAAAACCAGAATCTACAGT
>JAKOXJ010000079.1 GCA_029781075.1 bacterium
AGGATTAGGAGACTTAGTCGTATGTCCCTTTGGGAAGAAGAACTCTATTGGCGTTGTCGTGGAACTAGATTCACCTGAGCCAAAATTTAAGTACAAAGAAGTTACAGAGGTTGTCATAAGGAACTTTATCAGCCCTGTTAATATAGAGCTTTTCAATTGGCTATCAGAATATTATGCCGCCAATTCTGGAGTAACCTTAGAGCTATTCTGTACAAATATATTGATCAACAGGATCATCCAGAAAACCGACCATGACTGGCTAGAAAAACAAAATATAAAACCTAAAGATCAAAAGAAATTAAATAGACTTAACAAATACCAAACTTCTGTCTTTGACGAAATTAGCAAATCAAAAAATTCTTCTTTTGTTCTCCACGGGGCAACAGGATCCGGTAAGACAGAAGTCTACCTCCATACTGCAAAAAAAAATCTAAAAGAAAACAGGTCAGTTCTAGTTTTAGTCCCAGAGATAGGTCTCACCACTCAGAATATCTCTAGGTTCGAAGAACTCGGAGTCCCATTAATCTCTCTTCATTCTAAACAAGCCACTGTAGCCAGAGCTAAGAACTGGCAGATTATCAATAAACTTACTAAAGAAGGAAAACCAATCATAGTCCTTGGGCCTCGCTCAGCCATGTTTTCTCCGATCAACAACTTAGGCCTAATAATAATCGATGAGTTCCATGATCAATCCTATAAGCAAGATAGCTCTCCCCGCTACAACTCCGTTATAGTCGGGGGAATGCTAGCAAAACTAACCAAAAGTAAACTCATCCTCGGCAGCGCCACCCCCAACGTAGCCGATCTCTACACTCTTTCACAAAAGAACGTACCCATTCTTGAACTACCCTCTCGAGATTCTCAAACAAAAAATATTTCACTTATAGATTCTCGCGACAAAGACAACTTCACTAGAAGTAAGATCATCTCGTCAGAACTTTTAGGCTCGATTAAAGAATCTATGGATAATCTGGAGCAATCAATGATCTTCCATAACCGCAGAGGAAGTGCTCGGATGCAACTCTGCTCCAGCACTAACCCTGTATGCGATTGGATAAATTCCTGCCCAAACTGTCACATACCAATGGTCTTCCACGCTGATGAATACAATCTAAGATGTCATACCTGTGGTCATAGGTCTAAGCCAGAACTCATTTGTCCTATCTGCTCATCAGAAACTCTCAATTTACGGGGATACGGTACCAAACAGATAGTTAGCGAATTAGAGAAAATATTCCCAGACGCCAGAATCGCTCGCTTTGACGCTGATAACACCACTAAAGAGTCTACTCTAGAAAATAATTTCGAAAAATTAAAAAAAGGAGAGGTAGATATTATAGTCGGAACCCAAATGCTTGCCAAGGGTCTAGACCTACCAAAATTAAGTCTAGTAGGGATTATCCAGGCAGAATCTGGCCTCTCAATGCCAGATTTTAGATCATCTGAGCGGACCTTCCAGCTCATCACCCAAGTTATAGGCCGCGTAGGACGAGGCCACACCCATGGTAAAGTAATAATCCAAAGCTTTGCACCAGAACACCCCGCGGTTAAACTAGCCTCTGAAGAAAATTATCAAGAATTTTACAAAAACGAAATAGAAGAAAGAAAATTGAGCCTAACTCCACCTTTTAGATACCAACTCAAGCTAACCGGAAGATATTCTACAGAAGACTCGGCCATCAGAGCCTCTAACCTTCTTTCTAAAGAGATCCGAGACAAAATAAAATCTCCCCTACCCCAGATAATCGGACCAAGCCCAGCATTTAGAGAGCGCGTTGGGGGCAAATACCAATATCAGCTAATTATAAAATCAACTCGTCGCGAGCAACTCCAAGAAATAATCAAAGACCACCTCCCCACCAACTGGACCGCTGACATAGACCCAATGTCACTTCTCTGATCTCTGTTATAATTAGTAACATATGTCACAAGTTAAGACTAAAAAGGTAATCATCGATCCACATCCAACTCTACATAAAGAGTGCAAGGTCGCAGATCCAAAATCACAAGAGATTAAAGACCTCCTGGCTACAATGCGAGCTACACTTAAAGAGTGGGAGGATGGCGAAGACAGATATGTCAGTGTCGGCTTAGCCGCCCCACAAATTGATGAGCCCTGGAGAGTAGCCCTAGTTAGAAGTGACTTCCATAACTACGATAAAAGAGATTTTTACGCTCTAATTAACCCCGAGATAACAAAATACGAAGGCTCCCCAATCCAAGATGATGAAAGCTGCATGAGCGTCCATGGCCTCCACGTCAAAGTCCCCCGCTATCCCAAGATAAAAGTAAAAGCACAAGATGAAGAAGGTAATGAGATCAAGTTTACGGCGAGAGGCTACGAAGCAAAAGTGATCCAGCACGAGGTAGATCACTTGAATGGTCTCCTAATAATGGATCGGGCCCTGACAGAAAACCAAGGCGGCTACTTTAGAGAAATGGACCCAAAAACTGGAAAAATGATCCCTTTAACTCAAGCAGAAGTGGAAAAAAGAGGAATCTTCAACAAATGAATAGGGACGAATCGCTAGTCTTTTTTGGAACTGGCCCAGTGGCCGCCAAAACTCTGGAAGAAATCTTAAAGCACTTTAATATTGAAGCGGTTATTACTAAGCCGGTTCCGCCATACCACAAAGGCTCCTTCCCTGTTCACGAAATAGCCAAAAATAAAAATTTAAAAATATTAGAATGCTGCAGCAAGCAAGAATTGAATGAACTGATCGAGAAAAATCCATTCAATAGTAAAGTAGGGTTAGTGGTAGACTTTGGAATAATCATTAGTCAAAAAGTGATTGACCACTTCCCGTTAGGAATAGTAAATAGCCACTTCTCTCTTCTCCCGCAGTGGCGCGGAGCCGACCCGATAACCTTCTCTCTTCTTTCGGGCCAAAAACAAACAGGCGTTAGCCTCATGCTGATAGTCAAAGCACTAGACGAGGGACCTCTCTTGGCGGAAGAAAAGTATGAGATAAAGAATGGTACAGACATCTCGTTACTTACTAACGACCTAACCAATTTAAGCATCGAAATGCTCATTAAATATCTTCCAGAATACATAAACGGCTTACTAAAACCCTACCCTCAGAAAGCAGACATAAAACCAACTTATTCAAGAATGATAACAAAAGAAGACTCAATCTTAGATCTATCAAAACCGGCAGAAGTTTTAGAACGCGAAGTCAGAGCATTTTTAGGCTGGCCAGGCTCCACATTAGATCTAGAGCTAAAAGATGGATCAAACCTCAGAGTAACAGTAGCCGCTGCCTCTGTTGGAACGGAAGATAGCTCACCCCTATCCTTCAAAACTAGCAAAGACTATTTTGTAATAGAAAAACTCAAATTACCTGGTAAAAACGAAATGACAGCCAAAGATTTTTTGAACGGCTATAAAGATAGGTTGGTTTAAGCAGCTGGAGCAACAGGCGGCTGCTGATCTACCGGAGGAACAGTCTCTGTCTGAGCCATTGGTTGAGGCTCAACTGGAGCTTGCATCTGCGGTTGCGGAGCTGGTTGAGTTAAGCCCTGTGGGCCCATAACAGCTTCGATAATTCTTGGAACATTATTCCTAACTTCAGCCATCAATTTATTTAGCTCAGCAGAAACAACATTTCTGTATGCTGGGAAGTTTCTTTGTAGCCAGTTCATTGCTGCAAAGTCACGAACCCTAGCCGGATCAGTAAGATATGGCGCAAGTTGCTGATTCTGAGCCCATCCAGGTACATTAGCATCAAGCCACCTCCTAGCATTAGCATTTGCGGTCTCTTCAGATGTAATCACCTGACCATTCTCATCATTTAGTGGCATGAAGCCTTCAAACTCCTGAAGTTGATACTCCTGTAGGTTCTTATATATCTCCATCCCAACGTTAGTCTCCAGAGTCTTCTTCATCTGAGCAATCATCCCCTGGCGTTCTTCTATAGGCAGCACACCGAGACCAACATCCTGTAAAAATTGGTCATCCAGTTGAGGCATAGGGGGCTGCTGTGACTGTTGAGCTTGCTGAGGCTGAGAAGTCACAGGAGCGGCCGGAGCTGGCTGCACTGGGTCTACTGGCTGTATTTGTTGAGGTTGCCCACCTGTAACTGGATCCATAATCTAATAACTCTTTCCTGTAAATTCTATATAAACTTTATTACGCTTAAGTATACCAAAAATATGTGAAGATTAAAGAGTCTTCTCTATAATCTCACGCTTATAAACTTCTAGCCTATCATCTTCCAATATCTTCAACTTACCCTCTTCTACTTTGAGCTTAAGACCACACATAGTCCCCGCAGAGACCTCCT
>JAKOXJ010000081.1 GCA_029781075.1 bacterium
ACCCCGGATTATGTATTTTAGTTCTTACGAACTCTCGCCCTCTGAATGACTTAAGCTGTTTTTCTCGCTTTAATGCTTCAGAGCGAGTGGATAATGATTCTTTATAAATAAGTACCCATTCGCCCTTAAACCTTGAGGTGTAACCTTTAAGTTCGTGATTGTTGTGCTGCCTAATACGAACATTAATATCTTCGGTTTGACCAATATAGATTTTATCATGTTCTTTGTTATAGATAGCATAGACAAAATACATATGATCTAGCTGCTCTACCTCCGCCAGCTGGCGGAGAGCTACCCCGGATTACCTTGTCTTATTTTAACACTTTTTACTTCTCGGCGGAAGATGGTCTGTGCTTAAACTTCTTTAATATCTTCTTGTAACATTCTGCACAAACGTGGAGTTTTAGAGTTCTACTTTCTTCATCGGGTGGGCTAAATAGAATTGCTCCGAACTTTGTTAGCTCCTCTCCGCACATGTCACATTTTGGTCTTATAGCCATATCTTTTATCTATATTAGTTCTGATAGAATTAAGGATATCATATGAGCCTTAGCATTACAGAAATTTTTATTGCCGTTGGAGTCTTAGCATTTTCGATTAGTGTCCACGAAAGTACCCATAGTATTGTGGCCTATCTTCTAGGTGACAGGACGTCTCATGGGATGGGTAGATTTAGTTTGAACCCTATTCATCACATTGATCCATTAACAACGATTGCCTTGCCACTAGTTTTGATGCTGGCTGGTGCCCAACCATTTGCAGCCGCAAAGCCGGTGCCGATTGATACACATAGCTTAAGGGGGGGAGAATGGGGTATGGCCCTAGTCGGTCTATCCGGACCGTTTTCTAATTTTGTTTTAGCTTTTTTAGCCAGCTTTGCAATACATATCTTAGGACCAACCTCGGCCTATACTCAGACTACTTTACTCTTTTTAGTACAGATTAATGTGGGGCTGGGTGTGTTTAATATGATACCTTTTCCCCCGCTAGATGGATCAAGGGCACTTTATGCTATTGCCCCAGATTTTTTAAGAGACATTATGCTACGGATTGAGCAATTTGGAATTAGCGCAATCTTGGTATTTATGTTTATTCTTTACCCGATGATAAGCTCTTACCTACTCAAAGTAAACGAGTGGTTCTTAAATCTTTTCTTGTAGGATATATATCTGCTCTAGGTATTTTTTTTCTGTTCTTTCTTCTTCTGTTCTTTGTTCGACTGGTAAACGGCATTGTTAAATGTTTTTACCATCACATAGATGACAAGCATTATGACGAAGAAGTTTATTGTGCTGATAACAAATTCACCTGGTTTAAATTGGATACCGCCAATTTCTGTTACTTTACCTTGGAGAGCACCTGTTCCGCCTAAGATCTTATCTAGGACTGGTGTAATAAAAGATAGTATAAAGTTTTCTATAAAATCTTTAAGCGCAAAACCGACTACTAGACCAGTTGCAATTACTAAAACTTCTTGTTGTCCGATTGGTTTTCTTGAATCTGCCATATTAGAATATTTATCACCCCCAAAAGTTATGTTTTTATGGATAGATCTAATATTACTCTTATGCTTAAGTGCTAGTCAAGAAAAATTGATCCCGGGGTCTGCCAATTGTCGGACCGGAATGATGGTTTTCTATTTTGTAAAAGAATACGCCTAGTGGCTTGTGACTTGAAGAGCGTCAATCTCAACCGGTGTCTCACGACCGAACATGTTGACCATGACCTTAAGCTTACCTTTTTGGCTATCAATCTCAGATATTGCTCCATCAAAGCCTTTAAATGGTCCATCATTGATGCTGATAACATCACCGATCTTAAACTGGACTTTGTGCTCAGCAACGTCGGCGTCCATACGCTTGGTGATTCTAGCTACTTCTTCATCAGAAACTGGTTGGGGATCCTGTCCGCTGACAGCAGAGGCAAATCCGGTAACTCCAGGAGTATTTCTTACGGCAAACCAAGTTTCTTCGGTCATAACCATCTGAACAAAGACATATCCCGGGAAGATCCTTTTGTTTACAACTCTCTTTTTACCGTTCTTTACTTCGACCTGCTTCTCTTTAGGAACAAGTGTTTGGAAGATCTTGTCAGCGAGGTCTAGGCTATCAGCACGTTGTTTTAGCGCCTCGGCAACTTTTTCTTCGTGTCCGACATGGACGTTAATAATGTACCAGTTCTTTGTTGATTGGAGAATGCTCATATCTTCTTTATTACTAATTACTTGCTATTTATTATTTATTAACCTTTTAAGAAAAGTTTCTCGAACATCTTAGAAAAGAATGTATCGAGTCCAAAAAGGAACATTGCCATTACGAAACTAAAGAGGAATACAGTACCGGTAAGTTTCCATGCGGTCTTTCTATCTGGCCATGTTACCCTCTTAAGCTCACGGTATGAGTCTCGAATGTAACGGAAGAACCATTTTATTGGACCGAGCGGATTAACTCTTTTTCCTAATAAACCTTCCTTTGGTGTAGGGGTAGCCACCTCTACTGCTCCAACTTCAGAAGCTTTTTTACCAGCCTTATTTACAGCTTTAGCAACCCTACTTTCTGGACGCAGATTCTCTTCTAGGCTAGCTTTTTTAGCTGGCTCAGAGCTTTTATCTTTCTTATCTAAGAAAGCTGGTTTCTTTGGTTTTAAATTCATATTTATAGCTGTTAAACCTCTCTAAAATCAAAAATAACCTTAAAGTTAAGGTTATTTTTGTAGAATGTATTTTTGGCTTGTGCTGTCAAATTATATACAAACTAATCCAGACAATGCAAGTCTTTGATAAAAATAATGACTGTTGTTAAAATTAGGCTTATGTTTAAAGCTTTTCTAAAAGTTAGACTTAGTTATTACTTTATTATTCTGTTTATATTCTTCGCAGGGTTACTGATGGTCCTGCCAAAACCAGTGCTAAGTAGTTCGGCTCTTACGCTTTTTTCTATTAACTCTTTCTTGTTTGGCTTTTACTTTACGCCGGCTTTGAACAATCAGAAATCAAGGATAGAAGAACTCGGTAAGGTTATCAGAACTGAATCTGTGGCTTTATTTAAGATACTAGTCAAAACTAGAAAGATAATTGATGATAAAGTGCACGATAAGGTCCAAAAGATGATTGGTGACTATATTAGAGCCTGTGTTAGTGAAAGAAAAGCTGGTTGTGGAGAAAAAGAGTATGACAAACTAATCGGCGAACTGGTTCACTTTGACCCTAAGCATAAAGATGCTGGAGCAGTGGATAGTATCCTAGATGCCTTAGCAGAGAACCAGACTAATAGAACTACATTTGATATGACTATGGGTAGAAAGATCTATAGCAATGAGTGGTATGTGATTTTAACTTTATTTTCGGTGACATTGGCTCTCCCGATTATTGTAGATATAGGTCATAACCCAGTATTGCACATTGTTGCATCAATGCTATGTGCAACTCTTACCCTACTACTTATAACTCTACTCAAAGTAAACTTCCTAGTGCATAAGAAAGCTAAGGGAATTTGGGCTCCAATGGAAAGCTTGCTAGAAAGTGACTTCAGAAGTATCGACGACAAAGAAGATTAAGCTGGATCTGGACAATATTCTGGGTCTGAAGGACCACTCCAAGTCGCACTAGATGCTACTTTTAGCTTATACCTATCGCAACCTTCACACATTAGGGAAGCTTTCTCCCCTATTGAGTTTGCGCATGCCTGGAATGAATCGCCGTTAGATTGTCTTACCCAGGTATCACTGCGCTCTATACCTAAAGACTTAAAATCTAAGGCCTCAACTAAGCGCCAGGCGCTACATGAGCTAAGAAATACTACATCTGAATCTGCTTCCTTATCAAAAACAGCTGAGGCACATGTTGCTGGATTTTTTATCGAAACTAAAACTTCACCCATGCTATAACTCCTTTATTAATATTTATGAATAAGGTTAGCACACCAGTGCTTACCAGTAAATTACTTAAGCTTGCTTGAGCTTGAATTCTCTTGTGTCTTCATCGATTGTTGAGATTTGGATGGTAATTCTGTCTGTCGGAAGTACACCATGGACGGATTCTGCCCATTCGACACAAACAATCGCTTTAGGATCTTCTATGGCCTCTTTTAATTGCTCTTTTACCAGGCCAGGTTCTGGGAGTCGATAGAAATCAAAATGATGGATGGAAAGATCATCTCTACCAGAATAAATATTAGATATTGTAAAGGTTGGACTAGAGACGGAATCATCAGAGCCGACACCTTCTGCAAGTCCACGCATGAAGGAGGTCTTACCCGCCCCTAGATCCCCGATGAACTCAATAACTTCGCCACCCATTAGAGACTCGCCAAAGCGTTTTCCGAGCTCGAACGTCTCTTCTACGCTTTTGGTGATCTCTGTTTTTTGCACGTTGGTGGTTTATACTTCGCTTGCGCCATCCCACTGGGATTTATATTTCTCTCTGTTCTCTTTGATCCACTTTCTTACAGCTTCTTCATCAGGATATTCTTCTTCACCATCGTGCTCCCTCTGCTCAAGTCTTGAGTAGTAGTCTGGAACCTCTAGAAGATGCTCATAGGCAATTCTTCCCGATGAGACGAGGTCACCTTCTGGGATAACTGCAGTCTTCTCACCGCCAAGAACTCCTGTATGTTCAAGTTCTTCTTTTAGGCCCTGGATCCACTCTCCTAGATCAATTAGATCCCAATCTACACCAATCTCGTCTCCAACTTTTTTTGCATGAGCCAGAGTTAAGCCCGGTATCTTCTTAGTGTAGTCTTTATTGTAGAATTTGTCGTTCCAACCTGTTTTGTCTGCCATATTTGTATTACCTCTTTTAAAGTTAGCTTGTTTCGGGTATTTTCAATCTTTGCACTGTTAATTATAACAAACTTCGGTGATAATAAATTCCAGATGATCGACATAGACCAGAACAAGTACAAAGAGGCAGCCATATCTTTAGGATTAACTAATTCTAACTTACCTGTAACAACTATCCAGGGGAGCGGGAGGCTGTTCTTGGGCAGTCACTGGCCAAAGAGCCTAGCTAGATTAAGATTCCCAAGGATAAATAATGGAGGGAAAAATGTTATTAGGATCGCTAAGGGTGGGAGCTCCTCTAGCGAAAGGAGGAACGTTACCTTAGCCCATGAACTAATCCATGAGAGTCAGTCTTTCACCAAGAAACTAGTTGGTAAGATATCCGAGTACATAATAGCCGGGATCATCGGATATGTAGTCTACCGTT
>JAKOXJ010000091.1 GCA_029781075.1 bacterium
CTACGCCGGCAGCCTCTAGTATCTTCTTGGAAGAAGTAAGGCCAATCCCATGTACATAAGTTAGACTGTAAAGAATTTTCTTGTTATCTGGGATAGCTACACCTTCGATTCTTGCCATATTATAATGAAGTTATTTAATTATCTTTAACCCTGAATTTGCTTGTGTTTCTTTTTACTAGAGCAGATAACAGCTACCTTACCTTTACGGCGGATAATTTGGCAGTTTGCACAGATCTTTTTGACTCCGGTTCTAACCTTCATGTTATTCTTTGATCAGTTGTCCTATTAGATTTTTGCTCTAGTTTTTTCTGTAGACTATTCGCCCTTTTGTTAAGTCATAAGGGCTAAGTTCTACACTAACCTCGTCTCCTCGGACTAAACGAATGCGGCCTTTGCGCATTTTGCCTGAGATATGAGCGATAATGGTTAGATCGTTTTCAAGTCTAACTCTAAACTTAATGCCAGGGAGAGCCTCCTCTATAACACCCTTGACCTGGATTACTTGTTTACCGCTAGACATTTACTTAAACTACAGATGAATTATATACTACTTTGAACTTTTTTGTAAGTCTTTTTGCGCTGTTAAAGCCTTATTTCTTGGATTTATTGTTAACTTTACTACGATTTTTAAACTTAAGTTGTTTGATTATGCCGGTTTTTAGCTTCTTTAGGCCTTTAGTCTGATCCTCTTCACCATCCATATTTGTTCCAAAAGACCTTTCTAAACTCTCGTTTTGAAGGTCATAACTGTACATTAAAGCCTTTGAACGGAGCTGTCTAATAGTCTCTAGCGCTACCGATACGGTAATTATCAGACTTGTCCCTCCAAAGCTAAGGGAATTAGAGTCTATAAACCTTTCTGCTATTAGTGGTATTACTGCTAGAATACCGATACTAATAGCTCCGGTTAGGTTAAGTCTCTGCATTATCCTATTTAAATATTTCTCTGTGGCTTCGCCAGGCTTAACTCCTTCGATAAATCCACCTTGTTGCTGAAGTTGTTCGGCTATCTCGTGTGGATCAAATATGAATCTTGTGTAGAAATAGGTAAAGAAGATAATCAAGCTGAAGTATACGGCTATATAGATATTACTTGTTGGAGTGGTATTTGATACTTTTCCTCCTGTGAACCAAACTGATAGGTTCTGTCCTAGATGACTCAAGGTCTGGTTAGAAACATCTTTTAGGACACCTCCCATAAGTTGGACTCCTTGTAGAACAGAGAAGGCGAAGATAATCGGGATTACTCCTGCGACTATAACTTTTAGTGGGATAATAGTTGTGATTCCTCCATACTCCCTAGAGCCTCGAACCCTCTTAGCATAGTGGACTGTAACAATACGCTGAGCTTCGTTGAGCTTAACAACCCAGTACATCAGGAATATGATAAAGCCAACGATGCCCATAACGAGTAGTGCTCCATTTAGACTAAATGGCAGTGTTTTGCCCAATACGCTGATGTGGTCTGCTGCCTGACCGCGAACTGTGTTCCATAAACTCACTGCTGCCGTAGGTAGGCGTGATGCAACTCCGGCAAAGATTACTAGACTAATACCATTGCCGATTCCTTTTTCTGTAATTATCTCTCCAAGCCACATTAATAGGATTGAACCAGCCGTAAGAGACAGGACCATCAGTATCCACTGAGATGCACTAGCATGTGAAGCGATATCAATACCGAGGCTACTTGCTACAGATTGCTGACGGAGGATAATCAAGATACCAATAGACTGAACTGCCGCAAGCGGTACGGCTAGCATTCTAGTGTATTGGTTGATCCTGCGCCTTGCATGCTCACCCTCTTTCTGACGTTCTTCTAGGCTAGGAATAGCCTTAGTCAGGATCTGCATAATAATTGATGCATTGATGTATGGGCCAAGACCAAGTAGCATGATTGAAAAACTTGCTAGTGCTCCACCAGATATTACATCTAAGAATCCTAGGCTCTGTTGATTTCTGAGCAGACCCTCTACTAGCTGTTTAAGTTGTGAAGTTTCGGCGAGTGGAATTGGTACGTGAGCTAAGAATCTATATATAACAAAAATACCAAGAACGGCTAAGATGCTCCTGCGCATCTCCTTGCTCTTGAGAGATTTGAATATTAGAAATCGATTGTCGTCCATTAGATCTCTTTAGTTTATCTTTTTTGTCTATACGCTGTAAAGGAATGAGGCAAAACGCCGTAAAACTAACTATCCTCTAAGGTTTATTCGGAGGACAGTATATTTATAAACTACTGGTTCTTGTTTGTGAGCTCAGTGAATGTGAACTTTCCACCTGCAGACTCGAGGTCTTTTTGTGCTCCAGCTGTGATCTTCTGGACCTTCAGCTCAATCTTCTTTGTTAGGTCACCTTTTTTTATAACTTTAACGTTATTGTATGGAGTAGAGATTAGACCAGCTTCGAAGAGTTTGAAGTTATCAACTGCTCCTGTAAAGTTATTCAAGTCAGAAGTGTAGATAACTTGTGGTCGTAGACGCTTAGAGTTGAAGCCTTTGTTCTTAGGAACTTTTTGGATCCATGGTGTTTGACCGCCTTCAAAGTTTGGTCGGAGTTTTTTACCAGTCCTGGCTTTTTGACCCTTTGTACCACGTCCGGCAGTTTTACCACCACCAGTAGAGATACCACGACCAACTCTTTTGCGGTCTTTTTTTGCTGTAAGGTTTAGTTGATGGATTTTCATAATAATTTACTTAGTACTCTTTTTATTTTTAGTTTGCCACTGTTCTTCTGGTACTAGCTGAGTTAGAGCATCAACCGTTGCATAAGCGCAGTTAATCTTATTTGATGAGCCAAGAGACTTAGAAAGGATATTGTGGACTCCTGTCACAGACAGTACGGCACGAACAGTTCCTCCGGCGATAAGTCCAGTACCTAGAGAAGCTGGCTTCAATAGAATTTGTGCTCCGGCTTTTTTGGCAGTTACTTCGTGTGGGATTGACTGATTCTTTGCACTCAGTTGGATTTTCTTCATATTCTTTCTGGCGGACTTTGCGGCTTTAGCAGCGGCAGTTGGAACATCTCCGGCTTTTCCAATACCGATACCAACCATGTCATCTCCGTTTCCGACTACTACTAGAGCCTGCATGCGAAAACGTCGTCCACCTTTAACTACGCGAGTTACGCGGTTAACATTGATTAGAACTTCCTTATCTTCGGAAAAATCCTGAAATTCTTTTTCGATTACTTTAGTGGCGCTTACTACTTCTGTCATAAAATCTTGTCCTAACCTAGAATTTTAATCCACCTTCTCTTGCCGCATCAGCAAATGCCTTAACTCGACCATGATATTTTTTACCGTTACGATCGAAGACGACTTCTGATACTTTCTTAGCTTTAGCAGACTTAGCAATTTCTGTACCAATTAGTTTAGCTTTTTCTGATAGTGAACCAGTTGTCTTTTTACCGACTGTGCTAGCAGAGGCAACTGTATTTGAAGAAGAATCATCAATTATCTGAGCAGAGATATGTATATTTGAGATTGTAAGAGTAAGGCGAGGCTTGTCAGAAGTACCAGAAACGCGACTACGAATTCTAGCCTTTCTCTGCTTTAGATTATGGACTTTCTTTTTGACTTCTTTATTCATCTTGATTTATTTTACTTAGAGACCGTCTATTTACCAGACTTTCCAGCCTTTCGGACAACTCGTTCAGTTTTGTATTTTATGCCCTTCCCTTTGTATGGTTCCGGCTTTTTAAATTCGCGGATCTCTGCAGCAATTTGTCCAACTCTTTGCTTATTAATTCCACTTACTGTGATGTCCATTTTTTCGACTTTGACATCGACGTCTTCAGGTATAGTATAGCGTATTTCATGGGAAAAGCCAAGGCTCATCACTAGATCTTTGCCTTCCATACGGATCTTAAAACCTACTCCATTTACTTCTAGTTCTTTAGTGAAACCTTTTGTAACTCCAATAACTAGATTATTGATTAGTGAGCGAGTTAGGCCATGCTGAGCTTTTTGCATCTTCTCATCATTTGATCGCTCAACCTGTATTGTCTGGCCGTCGATATTAACCGAAGAAAGTGGAGGTAGCTCCATACTCTGTTCGCCCTTTGGACCTTTGACCGTGAGAATACGTCCCTCTAGAGAAGCAGTTACTCCGCTTGGCATCTCGATTGGCATTTTTCCGATTCTACTCATACTTTCTTCTCCTTTCTTTTGATTAATAAATTTGACAGATTAATTCACCACCTAATTTTTGGCTTCTGGCTTCTGAGTCAGAGACTATGCCCTTTGAGGTTGAGACAAGAACTATACCACGACCACTCTTTGATTTTGGAATCTTAGTAGACTTGGCATAAACACGCTGACCCGGTCGAGAGATACGAGAGAGAGAAGTGATCCGAGGAGCCTGGGTATCAGATTGTAGAGTAACGACAATTTGTTTTTGGATACCTTCACCTTGGATTTCTACTCCTAGAATAAAACCATGGTTAAGGAATTGCTGTAAGATTGTGTTTTTTAATTTGCTATACGGAATAGTAACAGTCTGCTTGTTTACAGCAAGGCCGTTCCTTATTCTTGTGAGCATGTCTGCGATTGGATCTGTCATGTTTTCTCTCTTTAAGTTACTCTTTATTTACTACCAGCTAGCCTTCTTAACTCCTGGAATCCTAGCCTCGGCAGCCTCTTCTCTAAATGCGATACGGCTTAGGCCGAACTTGCGCATGTAGCTTCGAGGGCGTCCAGACTTTGCACAGCGGTTTTTCCAGCGTGTTGGGCTGGCATTTCTTGGAAGTTTTGCGAGACCTTCGCGATCTCCAGCGGCTAGAAGTTCCTTACGCTTTGCAGCATGCTTGAGGATCATCTTTTGCCTCTTTAGGTCTCTTGCTATCATTGATTTTTTTGCCATATACTTATTCCTTTTTTCTCTTAATTACTCTCTTCCTTAGCAAACGGAACTCCGAGTTCTTTGAGAACTGCTTTAATCTGATCTTTATCAGTTGAGTTTTGCATTACAAAAGTAACCTGAAGACCATGTGGAGTTGTGGTTTCTTCATAAGATAGTTCTGGGAAGATGGATTGTTCTTTAATACCAATATTGTAGTTACCATTTGAGTCAAAATTTGGAGATGTTCCATGGAAGTCACGAACCCTTGGAAGAACAATAGCATTCAGTCTTTCTATGAACTCGTACATCTTGTCTCCACGAAGAGTTACTTTTGTACCAATGACATTCATTCCGGCACGGATCTTAAAAGTAGCAATAGACTTCCTGGCTTGAGCGGGAACTGGTTGCTGACCAGTTATCTTTCTTAAAGTATTCATGGATACTTCGAGTAAACGCTTATCGTCCTTAGCTTTACCAACACCAGCGGCTACAACAACTTTGCGGACTTTTGGAACTTGGTTAATATTCTTTAGACCAAATTCTTTTTGGATCTTTGGGGCAACCTCTTTATAGTGAAGCTTTAAGTTTGGAGTGTATTGTTTTTTATCTGCCATATTTATACCTCTAAACCTCTTTCCTTCCATCTTGGATGGCTACGCGAACTTTAGCGCCATCGGCTTTGATTTTGTAGCCTAAACGAGAAGTCTTGCCAGACTTAGTCACAAAAGCTACTTTAGAAACTGCAATTGGCATAGTTTTTTCTTGAACTCCACCATTTGGGTTAGTTTGGCTTGGCTTTTGGTGAGTCTTAACTATATTAACTCCTTCAACGACTACTTGGTCGATTTTTGGTAGAACCTGAAGGACCTTACCTTCTTGGCCTTTGTATTTTCCCGTGAGAACTTTTACTTGATCTCCTACTTTTAGTTTAATGCTCATATAATCTATAATACCTCCGGTGCTAGTGAAATTATCTTACTGTAACCGAGGTCACGTAGCTCTCTTGGAACTGGCCCAAAGATACGTGTACCTTTTGGCTCTTTCTTGTCATCGATAATGACAGCTGCGTTATCATCAAAAGAGATTGTGCTACCGTCTTTTCTTTTTATGGTCTTTTTTGTTCTTACGACTACAGCTTTTACGACTGACTTCTTTTTAGTGTTACCAGTTGGGATGGCATCCTTAACAGTCGCTACGATAATGTCACCAACACCAGCGTAACGCCTACCTGACCCGCCAAGTACGCGAATACAGAGGATCTCTTTAGCTCCGCTGTTGTCTGTTACTTTTAATCTTGTTTCTTGCTGAATCATAGGCGTTTTTTTAGATTTCTACTCCTTGCAACTGCTGCTGAAGTTTGGTTACTTTTTTATCAACTGACTTCAGTGCCCATGTTTTTGTCCTTGAGATTGGAGTTGTCTCCTCGATAGTTACTTGATCTCCTGTGTTTGCTTCCTGCCTTTCGTCATGAGCATGGAACTTCTTAGATACCTTGTAGAGTTTGTTGTACTTAGGATGACGGACTTCACGAACTACCTGTACAGTAATAGTCTTTTCCATCTTTGTACTGGTAACTACACCGCTTAATGTTTTTTTACTCATAGACTATTTCTCCTCCTCTTTCTTGGCTGGCTTTGATTTTTTTGCTTCCTTAACCTCTTTTACTTGATTTGGAGTATTTAGAGCGGTTTGGATTCTAGCAATTTGTTTTCTTATTTTCTTAGCCTCTGATGAGTCGTCAGACATCTTTCTAGTAGTTGCTTTAATACGAGAATCGTTCAGCTGACTCTGTAATTTGGCTAGATCCTCATTTAGGGTCTTTGCGTCTTTTTTTAGAAGATCTATCATCTTATATGTCTTCATACTAGAAATCCTCCCTTACTGCAAACCGAGTTTTAACTGGTAGCTTGTGTGCTGCAAGACGCATGGCCTCCTGAGCTTGCTCTAGAGATACTTCGGCCATTTCGAACATCACCGTTCCTGGCTTAACCTTAGCGACAAACTTCTCTGGATTTCCTTTACCGCTTCCCATCTTTACTTCGTTTGGTTTCTTGGTGACAGGAGTATGTGGGAAGATACGGATCCAGATCTTACCTCCACGCTTAACGTAACGAGTCATGGCACGACGAGCGGCCTCGATTTGCCTAGAGTTGATACGCTCAGCCTCAAGAGAGATTAGAGCATAAGTACCAAAGGCAATAGTATTACCAGAGGTAGCATTACCTTTGATTTTGCCTTTTCTGACCTTCCTGTATTTTGTTTTGCGTGGTAATAACATAATAATTCTTCCTCTAATTCTCGCCCTTGTTAATCCAGACCTTGATTCCGAGGATTCCAGTTGGAGTTTTTACTTCGGTTAGAGCATAGTCGATGTTGGCACGAAGGGTATGAAGAGGTACTGAGCCTT
>JAKOXJ010000001.1 GCA_029781075.1 bacterium
AAGTGAACCTCAAAACAAATAGTAATACCTACTTTGCCAAAAGCAGTTTCTATAACTTCAATGGAGTCCCCTACTTCAACCTTATTGTCTTCTTCATATCTAGTTACAGAAGTCTTCTTATGTTCACCAACTAGCTTTCCTTCTGGGCTTATTACTACTCCTGTTTGGTACTTATGACCTTTAGCCCTGGTATCTTCCATACTGGTAACTAGCCACTTCTTATTAGCTTTGGCCAGCTCGCAGGCTTCAGTTAGCTGATCTGAGTTGAGATAGCCTTCTGGGAATAGTAGCAGTTCTACGCCGTCTTCCTTAATATACTTCTCTAGCTCAGAGAGTCCAACTTCCTCTTTGGCGACGACTATCCCAATATATAACTTCATATAGGCTTTAAGTATAACAAAATACCTGTATCAACAGCGGTAAACAAAACATAAGCGTTTTGGCAGGGGTGATAGGACTCGAACCTACGACACCCGGTTTTGGAGACCGGTGCTCTAGCCAACTGAGCTACACCCCTTTGTGCAATACTAATTATAACAGCTAGGATGCTCTACTGGATAGTTATACCACTAAACTTGTACTCATTTACAAACAAGATCTTACCGCCTTTTGTAGCACTAGCCTTCAGGTTTATAGCTTCGTCTTTAGAGTTGAGGCATTTTAGGGCAGCCTCTTTACCATTTTCCGTGGAGTTGATACCTACTAGTTCACAGTCTCTCAGACCATCCAGTTTAGCTGCAGTTTCGGCATTCGCTGTTTGACTAGACTCCTTGAGACCCTTATTCACAGCTGAGGTTATCCAACTATTCTGGGCCCATGATTTTCCAAATATTACGCCAAATGTAAAGATTACGATGATGGCTAGATATATAAATAGTTTTTTCATAGGTTATTTATACCCTTAGTAATATTCTTCGCGATTCTCATATCCACTGGATTGCCCTAAGTTTATACAGGCTGCATTATACACTAACGTGCTTATGTCTAGCGCTCAGTTCATTGTATCTAGGTTGTTCTTATTGACTGGACCATCCTTATCTTAGATCTTAGGTCTACTAGCTCAGATTCATAAAGAGCCAGTTTTCCAAATCTTCTTTTGACTTCTTCAAGCTTAGCTAATTGAGTTCTTAAGTAAATCAGATCTTGAGTTATGAGCCAGTCTATAAGTGATGCACCCTTTAGATTAGCTGGTACTTCGGTCATCAGTTCATTAGGCTGAAAGAAAGTACCTGCAGCGAAGGTTGCGGCGTTTATCTTATTGCCTTTGGCGTCTTTGCGATGATCCGTCTCTACTATAAGTTTTGGTTGGTCACCTTTTTTTCTAATACCATAGCTTTCGTACATGGGTGATAACCGTTCTGGATCTATGCCTCTAAAGATAGCTATTCTTCCGAGATCTCCTCCAACGCCAGAGTATAGGAAGTCTTCTTTTAGCTCGGGTATCGGTATGGCAGGGCCTCCTTCTAGGAAGTCAATAAATTCTTCAACCTCTCCCTTTGCGGGTGGCCTGACATGCGTTACGTCTACCATAAGTGTTATCTCTATAATCTACATGGTCTATTATAGCAAAAACACCCCGAAGAAAGTGGTGTTTTTGTAGATCATATTTGCAACTCTAGGCGATAGATCTTGGACCAATGGAGTCTAGTAGCCAGCTTAGGTTATCAACGTTAAATATTAGCCTGTATCTCTTTGTTTGATCAAAGAGATCAAAGATCCTCTTTTCGCTATCTGATTG
>JAKOXJ010000010.1 GCA_029781075.1 bacterium
GATCAATATGGATGGAAGCCTTGGGGATAAAATATGTCAGCCGACCATTAAGGCCGTAGGAGATGAGAAGATACCAATAACTAATATATTGCTAATCACAGCGGCAATAATTGAGATACTGATTAGGGTGGCAGGTCTGGCAGCGTTTATCTATCTAATATACGGAGGGTTTTTGTACCTTACGTCTAATGGTAGCGCGGATAACGTTAGCAAGGCAGGTACTACGCTCTTGAATGCGGCGATTGGTTTGGCGATTGCAATCTCTGCGACTGCATTTATAAACTTCTTTGCAGGAAGAATAGCGCAGAAATAGCTTTCTAATTAAGCTTATTATGTTAGACTAATGTCTAGATTATGCTATCTAATATTTATTTAAAGCTCGCTACGGTTTATACTGACTCTGGATTGCCGAGTTCGGAAACGAAAAAGCTCATAGAGAATGTCAAGAATCTGGTCTTTGTGGTTGCAGCTGTCTTGGCGCTGTATTTTTTGGTAATGGCAGGAATGAGCTACGTGACTTCTGGTGGGAATGCCGAAAAAGCGAAGAAGGCTACTCAAACTATAGTTTTTGCGTGTGTGGGCTTATTCATAATACTGATGAGCTACACAATAATTACCTGGGTATTTAAGATCGGAACAGCAAAATGATAGATAGGAAAAGCATTGGGAGAGTAAAATTGCTCGCTATATTAATGAGCCTACTAGCATCTATCTTACTTATGGGTTTGAAAGTAGGGGCGGCGGCAACTTCTACAACATGCGATCCCGATCCTACCGACCCTCTAAAGTGTTATTGTGAAGCTATACAAAGTAGCTTATCGAGTGGTACCCCTAAAGACCCGAAGGATAAAAGCGGAACCACTACTTCTCAGAATATATGTGATCTTAATAATGCAGATAAAAGTAAAAGCTCAGACCAAGGTCTTTTGGCTAAGAACGGGATAATTAAGAAAGTATTTAATCTTCTGTCTTGGCTGACTGGTCTATTGGCGGGAATCTATCTCATGGTAGGTGGAACAAAGATAATAACGAGCTCTGGTAATAGTGATTCCGTAACATCTGGAAGAAAGATGATCATTTATGCGCTTATTGGAATTGCGGTTGTAATATCGAGTAATCTGATTATAAACTTCGTAATAGGTCTTGCGAATAACGCGAGTAAATAGATAGATATGTTCAAAAGAATTTCATTAGGGTTGTTATTAGTCTTAGCCTCAATTTTGTCGGCTGTGGCAATCACTCCTGTTGTGTCTGCTAGCAATGAGGCCGGAGAACAGGCTTGTACTGGGCTTGAGAGTCTCGGGGTCGATTGTAATGCAAATGGAAAGACGGCCGAGGAGATCGCGAAACAGCCTTTGCAGTCTCTAATAAGGACCTTTTCTATAGTAATAGGTGCTGTGGCCGTAATAATGATTATCTATGGTGGGTTTAAGTTTATTACTAGTGGTGGTGATGCCGATAAGAATAAGTCGGCGAGAAACACGATAATATATGCGGCGATTGGCTTGGCGATAGTCGTGATGGCTCAAACGATTGTCTACTTTGTTTTTAGGAAATCTAATGATCTGCAGACCTCCTCTTCCACCTCGTCTGTTTTGGTTATTGACAAGGGTTAGCCGACTGCTATAAGCTAGAGTCTATAAAGGTGGTTCTTCTTTAGCTACCCTAAACTAAGAAAGGTAAATATAAAGACTATGAAATTAATGAAAAAAATCTTAAGCCTGACAGTAGCTTTTGCTTTTGCATTCGGGCTGGTAGCTCTGGCGCCTTCTGCTTCAAACGCGGCAGGTAATACGTTCAACGATGGTGTCTGTAACGGAGTGAATGTTGTTCTTCAGGGTCAATCTGCTAAAGATGGTAGTGGAGTTGCAGGCTGTGACAATGGTGATGCTGATGGGTCTCTAGCTGCTCTAGTAAATAAAGTTATCGATCTATTCTCTATAGTTGTTGGTGCAGTCTCTGTGCTAATGATTATCTATGGTGGGTTTAAATATATTACTAGTGGTGGAAGTGATGATGGAACCAAGGCTGCTAAGAACACAATCCTTTATGCCCTCGTTGGTTTGGTAATTGTTTTGATTTCTCAGACTATCGTCAAATTTGTCTTTACTAAAGCTCTGCAATTGAATGGTGACTCTAGCCAGTAGTATATAGATCTTAGAGTGTAAGGATAAAAAACCACCGATATTCGGTGGTTTTTAAGTAGAAAGTTTGTGAACTACTTCTTCTTTGGAGTAACTTTCTTTTTAGCAGATTTAGTAGCTTTTGAGGCTGTTTTTGCAACCTTCGCTCCGGCTGCCTTTGCGTCCTTAGTGTTGACCTTACCGTCTTTGTTGACGTCGGCTACTTTGATAGCGGCTTTTTCAGTCTTCTTAAAGATATTTTTTAGTTTTGTAGTTAGGCTCATTTTATTTTCTCCTTTTGGTATTAAAAATTAGTAGAGCTGGTATGTAATTCTAGCATAGTCGGCTAGTCTTATCCAAGGGGTAGTCTCTGCTATAATACTTTGGGTAGCTAGATGGAGAGGTGGCCGAGCGGTTGAAGGCGCACGCTTGGAAAGCGTGTATGCACGCAAGTGTATCGCAGGTTCGAATCCTGTCCTCTCCGCCAGAAGAAATTATTTTTTGTAGCCGAGTTTGGCGAGCTCTTCTTTGGTTACGGCGTATTCATCCCAGGGTATCTTGACTCCTGCGACTATGTTACTGGAGTCGTTTCCTTTTCCGGTGATTAAGACTATGTCATCTTTTTTGGCGAGACTTAGGGCTTTTGCTATGCCCTGCCTTCTATCCTGTATTTGATAGATACCTTTTAGATTTGGTCGGACTTTCTTGCAGCCTCTTACGATGTCATCGATAATATCCTGAGGATCATCATCATAGACGTCGTCATTACTAATAACTACCGACTCACAGTATCTTGCAGCAATCTCACCCATGATGGGTCGTTTTTTAATGTCACGACCACCACCTTGTCCGCATATTAGGCTGATTATATTGGCATCTTTTTTCTTAGAATCTTTAGCCCATTGGACTAGGTGTTGAAGTCCGCTTTCTTCATGGGCGTAGTCAATCACAACGGTAAAGGGTTGTCCTTGTTTGATTATGCTCATTCTTCCTGGTACACCAGAATAATCAGCGAGTCGTTTAGCTATTGCTTTCGGCTCTAGACCGATTATTTCTGCTGCAGCTATTGCGACAGTGGCATTAGATACATTTATATTTCCAGGTATGTTTAGGACGTAATTTTGCTTACCCAGCTTAAAAGTGTTGTTCTCGATGCCGGATCTTATATCTTCGGCTTTGAAATCACTTTCTTTATCTGTTGAGTAGGAGTATTTCTTGTCGGCTCTATACCTTGAGTAGTCATCGTAGTACTCAGAGTCTTTATTGGCGATGATAGTTTTTGGGAACTTTTTATCATTAACTTTTTTACGTTTGAGTTTATATAGGATTGATAGCAGTCTTTTATTGTGTTTGTGCAGGAGCTCAAGGCTGTTTTTATGTACGGCCAGTATCTCGTTAGTAACGTTGGTAAAGATGATAATATCGAAGTTTATACCGATATGTCTCCAGTTCTGCTGAGCTTCACTTGGGACTTCTAAGATGGCGTATTTGCAGCCCGCCTCTTTCATCTCTGAAAGGAGTTTTTGGGTGTGCCAGCGTCCAGGCATAGTTTTATGCCAGCTGTTTTTGACTTTCTTATCGCCGATCTGGATGTCTGCGGTTCCGATAAGCCCGGCCGGGTTTTTGGGGTCATTTAGTATTCCCCATAGTATATTGGCGGTTGTTGTCTTGCCCTTGGATCCGACTATTCCCACAACTAGCATCGATTTACTGGGGCTGTTATATATTATCTGAGCGAAGCGAGCTTCTATATAGTGTTGGAGCTGGAATACCCAGCCTGGCAGTAGTCTTCTGAAGAAGTTGAGAGTTCTATGAATTATTTTTTTGGGAGACATATTAGTTTGGCTTAGTTCTGATTTTAGCAAAATTTACCTATAAACTTTTGCTCAAGTTTATACACATTGTGATCACCTCCCCTGTTATTACTGTGCATAAGTTTGTTTTGGTGTGGAAAAAACTTTCGGGATAGGGTTGCCTTGATTCAGTTGAATAGGCTCAAAATGCTTTTATTTGGTATGATTTTATTGATGAGTAGTTCTGAAATTAAAGACTTTATTAAGAAACCAGCAGCTATTATTGGTGGCGTAATCCTAGGTATTGTTCTACTCTTCTTTATATTTTTTGGAAGAGGCGGGGGGCAAGATCCTATGGCAAAGTCTGTGAAGAACTTAACCAATAGACATCAGGCTCTGATAACTGTAATTGATAATTATTCTGGAAATATAAAGAGCGCTAAGCTTAAATCTAATCTTTCCCAGGTCTCCATTATTTTGACTGCAGATAAGAACGATATTGACACTTATTATTCTGGTCTTAGTAAGGATGTAAAAAAGAATGTTGTAGCTACTTATAAGGTTAAACCGACAAAAGATATTACTAGCAAACTAGACGAGGCTAAGATTTCTAATAATCTTGACTCTGAGTTAAGGAGCAGTGTTATTAGTGAGCTGGAGGCTATACAGAGTGCAACTCAAACTATTAAGAAGGATAATCCGGACAAACCAAAGCTAAATGTATTGTTAGATAAGCTTATATTAAATACTCAAACTTTGTTAACTCGAATGAATGAAGTAAATTAGTATCTTATTTATATAACCCCTCAGCGGTGGTATAATATCTTTAGATGCGATAAGAAGTGTAGATGCCCCTACGGTTTTATTGTGTTTGTGGTTTAAAATCTAGAGGGACGTATTAGCATCTTTTTTGCGCGGGTGGTGGAATTGGTAGACACGCAGGCTTGAGGGGCCTGTGGCCGACTTTAGGCCGTGGAGGTTCAAGTCCTCTTCCGCGCACCAAACAACAAAAAAAGGGCGAGTGGCGGAATTGGTATACGCGACGGACTTAAAATCCGTTGAGAGCAATCTCGTGAGGGTTCAAGTCCCTCCTCGCCCACCATGGGATAGTGTGACTACATCTTAGAGGGGATCTGTATGCCCAGTATTCCTAGGGAAGATTCTAGTGTTTTATAAATTAGTTTGAGGAGCCATACACGGGCTTCTTTTTCTTTATCTTCAGAGTTAATGATGTTAACTTCCTCATAATATCTATTTAGTTCTTTGGCTAGGTCAAAAGCATAGGTGGCCAGATGGTGGGGCTCATATTTATCGGCTGCTTTCTTGACTACTCCTGGGTATTGGGCAAGAGTTAGCAGAAGTCTGTCTTCTTTTATAAAATTATAATCAGAGCTCAATTCTTGAGCCATAGCTACATCTTCTTGCAATTTCTCTAGGATGGACTTTATTCTCACTCCGGCGTACTGGACAAATGGCCCAGAGAAGCCCTGGAGACTAAACATCCTATCCCAGTCAAACAGAATATTTGTTTTTCTATCCTGGGCAAAGTCGTTGAACTTGATTGCTCCAACTGCTATTTTATGGATATCCTCAAACCCTATGTCTCTGCCTTCAACTGTTTTAGTGGCGAACTCCATGGCTCGATCGATTAGGTCTCGGATATACATCGCCCCTTGCCTGGAGCTCATCTTTTGGCGCTTACCGTCTTCGTTGGTCTCTTGAATCTGCCCGAACCATGCGTGGAAGAGTTCAGTATCTTTTGCCCACCCTAGTTTTTTAGTTAGGGCGAATACTTGTTGGAAGTGGAAGCGTTGTTGTAGGTCTACCGAATAGATAATCTTCTCGGGGGTTTTATCATAGTTATTGAGCCTGTGCTCTATAGTTGCCAGATCAGTTGTGGCGTACAGGGCGGTGCCATCACTTTTTTCTAAGAGTATTGGAGTATCAATTCCAAATTCTTTGAGTGTGACTATCACTGACCCGTCATCTTGTCGTATAGCAATATCCTTATCGACCAGTTCCTGTGTAAGTTGCTTGGATCTTTTTAGGAAGAAAGATTCTCCTAGGTTTTCATCTGGGCGGACGCCTAGTTCCTCTAGGATCTCAAACATGTGCTCCTGAGTGATTTGATTAAACTTTTTTTGATAATCTAGAGCCTCTGGGTCCTCCGCCTCTAGTTTTTTTAACCATGTTGAGACCTCTTCTTTTAACTTGGTGTTACCCGACTCTTCTTCTGATTTGAGGAGTTTTTTGGTCTCAGTATATACTCTCCCAAGTTCATAGGCACCACCTTCTTTAAGGGCTTCTTCTGAGCTTAGCAACTTAAACCCCACTACCCATATTCCGAATGGTGTGCCACTGTCCCCAAGGTGAGTGTCTCCTACTACTGCGTATCCTAGCATCCGGTATAGATTTATTAATGACTGGCCTTGAAGAGTTGGTCGCAGATGACCTACACTGAAGGGCTTGGCCATATTGAGTCCCACATAGTCTACGAAGACTAGCTCGTCGTTGCCTTCTTCTGACCCCCCGTATGTCTTATTAATAGTCAAGTCATGGTTAAGTGAGACTGCAAGTGTCCGGGGATTTAACCAGATATTCAAAAAGCCTCCAGCTGAAGCTGCTTTTTCTACCCATTCGAGTCCTAGCTCTTGTGAGAGTTTATTCGCTAGTTCTTTTGGGTTCTGACCAACTCTTTTGGCGACTCCAAAAAGTGGAACAGCCAAATGTGCCCCAGTCTTAGGATGGGCTTCGTTAATATCAAAGTCGTAGTGATCGCCAAGAATATCTACTAGTTTAGCTTTAAGGTCTTTTGAAAATCTTTCTAAAAAGTAATCCGACATGTCATTACTTAGTATAACAGAGAAGAATGGTCTTGATGCTCTAAGATTTTGATTGTTGGTGGTATGATTAACCTTAAGTTAAATTTTTAGTCAAAAGGTAGATTTTATGGGACCCGAGGGACAGCCACAAGCGCAAGAACAAGTACAGAGTCGGAAGCCAGTTGTAGAAGGTGCTGATCAGACTCCTAAGTCAAAAAAGAATAAGAAGTGGAAGGTTATAGTCGCGGCCGTGGCAACTATCTTATTGCTAGGTGGAATCACGGCAGCCATGGTAGTTAGGAGTATCTACAATAAGCCGGAGAATGTTCTGGCAATTGCCCTAGGTGATTTCCTACTTGATGGAGAAGATAAGAATTTCGATGCGAAAGTTAATATTGATCTGGCCGAAGCGACGATGGGCGTAAAGCAAGTTGCTATTACCGGTAATGTCCAGATGGTTGGTAAGACCACTCAGATTGACCTAAAGGTGGATGCGTCAATCATAAGTCTAAGTGGAGCTATACAATCTAATGAGAATGGGAATCTTTATGTAAAGATTGATGACCTACCTTCTCTGGTCGCTACTGGGGCGGCATCAGCCTACGGATTAACTGCGGATCAAGCCTCCAAGGTAGCTGCTCTAGATGGTAAATGGATAGAGATTAAGCCGGAAGATATCACTTCTTTAACTGGTCAGCAGGCTGAGACAAGCGCCTTTGATAAGTGTACAAATGCACTTTATGCGGCCATGGATAACGATAAACTAGCCGATAAGGTAAATAGTGAGTATAAAAAGAATAAGTTTTTGGTAGTTAAGTCTGAAGAGACCGAGACCGTTAACGGTCAAGAATTATTAAAGATGGGGGTCGGTCTTGATAAGGATAGGCTTAATGCTTTTGCTGCAGAGATTAATAAGTCTGATGATGCTAAAAAGGTGCTAGATGCCTGTGGATTGAACGATGACTCTTCAACCAGCGCTGATAGTGCAGGGACTGATTTAAAGGAAGGTAAGGTCACTGTTTGGGTAAACAGAAGTAAGAAAGAGTTGGTTAAACTAGAGGCCAGCGGTGATTCTTATAGTGCAGATAAGAAGGATGCAACATTGACTCTAACTATTGATGTAAAGAAGCCACAGGGAGAGATTAAGGCTCCATCTGATGCAGTCAATATTATGACGGTGCTACAGGAATTTGGTCTTGACCCAAGTACTTTAAGTGGGGCAACTGCTCAGTAGATATCTACTTTTACAAAATACCGCCAGCGAAATATTACCGCTGGTGGTATAATTGTTTTCAGATGATGAAATACTACATTACCACTACTATCCCATATGTTAACGGGGAGCTCCATTTGGGACATGCTCAGGAAT